>JALSQB010000055.1 GCA_026985655.1 Campylobacteraceae bacterium
CTTCAAATAGTGCAACAATATCACGTTTTATGAATGTGGCTGAAACATTGAATGAACCCTATCAGCAATTTGTAACACGTTCAGACATGGGTTGTGGTTCTACCATTGGACCAATTACTGCAACAAGAGCTAGCAGGACAACTTCAAATGGGTGCAATGCTAGGAATTGTCAAAGAGAACAATAGCTCTTTCTCATTTGAGGTAAATCTAAAATCAAACATGCTTAAGGTGAATGGAGAAGACCATTCTTCTATGTTAGAGATGCTTGATAAAAGTTTATCTTTGGGGATTTAGTAAAATTTACCAAAATTTTACTAACTTTTATTAACCTATATAAACAAAATATGTTATAATTTGCTTGTAGTAATTAAGAGAACTACTACAAGTTTTATTAATTTTTTAATATTAAGTATTATTTTATTAATTTAAAGTTAAAATAATATTACCAAAAGTATAAGAGAACCTTGCAACCCGTATGGTGTATCGCCATATTATGTATAGAGTCTAACAAAGCGTTATTAACCTATTCTTTACTATTACAAATAGCACTACTATATGCATATTTCGTAGTGGTTTTGTCAAAACAAATAGTGCATATAGTAGTGCTATTTGTGTCGAGTTGAACAGGCTAATATTTGAATGAACGAAGACTCTTATACTTTTATATCTCTTGTAGTACATCACTTTTCCAATTTAACTTTGAAAAATTAATGCACTCTAAGAGATAGGCTAATCCTCCAAATACTTTATAAAAAAATATCAAAATATCATATTAAATATCAGGAACATTTATGACCCGTCAAGAACTCTACGATGAGATAAAAAAAACCTCCAAAGATAGCTACATATTAAGTGAAATGAAACGCCTTGGTTATTGGGATAGTTCTAAACCTAAAGTGGCTCAAGAACTTATTGAAAAAAAAGTAGCCCTGCAAAAAGAACTCAATGGACTCTCTGCTAAAATTAAAAACCCTGAAACAGTCTTAAAAGAGATACATAAGCAACGCATGAAAGAGGCACTGGAAAGAAGAGAAGAAACCAAAGCCAAACGTGAAGCCAAAGTCCAAGAAAAATTGGCTCAAAAAGAGGCAAAGAAAAAGAGTGAAATAGGCTTTTTAGGTCACGCTTTTATGGCTGATTTGAACAAGCAAGAGAGTAATCAAGAGTTACTCAATGCCAATAATCTTTTTTTGATTAAAGATGCTAAAGATTTAAGCTCTAAAATGGGCATTAATTTAAAAGAGTTACGTTTTTTAACCTACACGCAAAAGCTCTCAACAAGAAGAGATTATGTTCACTTTCAAATGGCAAAGAAAACAGGGGGATTTCGTGAAATTTCTGCCCCTAAACCCAAACTAAAACGTTTACAGTATTGGATTTTAGAAAATATTTTAAACAAAGTAGCTGTAAGTGAAAAAGCCCACGGTTTTGTTGCTAAAAGAAGCATTGTAAGTAATGCAAAGCCTCACATTGCTAAGGCTGTGGTGATTAACTGTGATTTAGAGAACTTTTTCCCTACGCTTACTTACGCACGGGTAAAGGGCTTTTTTAGCTCTTTAGGTTACTCTAGCGAGTTGGCAACTATTTTTGCAATGCTTACGACTGAAGCTGAACAAAAAGAGGTAAATTTAGATGGAGAACAACTCTTTTTATATACAGGTAAACGCTATCTTCCACAAGGTTCACCTGCTTCACCTATGATTAGTAATCTTATCTGTCGAAAGCTTGACAAGCGTATGAGTGGTATTGCTAAAACACTTGATTTTACCTATACACGTTACGCAGATGATATGACATTCTCTTCCGATAGCTATGAAAAAATCAATAACATACTCTACTGGGTTAAAGGCATTGTCAAAGAAGAGGGGTTCATTTTACACCCAAAGAAGACTAAGATTATGAAAAAAGGGGCTTGTCGCGAGGTGACAGGTGTGGTGGTGAATGAAAAACTCTCTATCAATCGTAAAGAGCTTAAGAAGTTTAGAGCTTTACTCTACCAAATTGAGCAGAGTGGACTAGAGGGAAAATCTTGGCATGGCAAAAGTGAAAATCTTATGGCTTCTGTTTGGGGGTATGCTAACTTTATTAAGATGATAGACCCTCAAAAAGGCGATGCCTATCTCAAACAGGTAAAAGCTCTTTTAGAGAAATATCCTTTGGTTCATTTAGGGAGTAGTTCAGATGAGTTTAGAGTTAAATCTGCACAAGGAGAAGCACCGTTAAGCTCTTCTACAAAAGAGATTAAAGTAGCCACTCAAGAAGCAATGCCAAATGAAGATAACGCTTCATTGGTCGATAATATTTTAAATATGTTTAGAAAGTAGAGGAGAGAGCCATGAAAAAAATAAAACAAACACTATTGCATTATCAAAAAGGCACTTCTAACAAAGTTTATAATGTCTATCTTATTGAGATTAGTCCTTCGGAGTATTTGGTCAATTTTGAATATGGACGCTATGGGGCAACTTTACGTGAAGGAACAAAAACCTCATCTCCTGTACCTTTAGAAAAAGCCCAAAAGCTTTTTGACTCTTTAGTCGTTTCTAAGATAAATAAAGATTATGTAGTAAAGCAAGGCTACGATGCGACCAAACAAGAGGAGAAAAAAGAGCGAGAACTTTTATCTTCA
>JALSQB010000056.1 GCA_026985655.1 Campylobacteraceae bacterium
TACATCAAATAAAAATAGCGTCAATGGGTCTCATTTAGAAGAGATACGAGAGGGTGAAGCGTTGGCTAAAAAGCTTTTGTACCATGCGAGGTTAAGCCAAGATACCCACGCCAGAGAAACAGTAAAAAAAGTGGGTGAGCGACTCATTTTAGCTTTAGATAATAAATATGATACAAGAGGCTATAAGTGGGAGTTTTTTCTCATAGAAGACAAATGGAGATCCAATGCTTTTTGTTTGGTAGGAGGAAAAATTTTTATCTTTTCTGGACTATTTCCCTATTTTGATAATGAAGATGAGTTAGCCGTGGTTTTAGCCCATGAGATGATTCACACTTTGGAACATCATCAAAGAGCTAAAAAAAGACGAAATCTACTCTCTAAGCTTGGTAATTTTTTGGTCTCAACTGCTGTTTTTTTAAACCCATACTCTTTACCTTTTGTAAAGAAACAAGAGCTTGAAGAGAGTAGAAAATTAGTTGATGAATATCTTCTTTTACCATATATGCAGTCACAAGAGTATGAAGCAGATGCTTTGGGTTTGGCACTCATGAAAAAAGCAGGGTATAACCCTAACGCAGGGGTGACTTTTTGGTCAAAGTTTCCCAAAGAGAGCCGAATACAACCTGAATATATCTCAACACATCCCTCAACAAAACATAGGCTAGAAGCGATTAAAGCACTTGCATTATAACTACTTTTTTGTAACTACTTTCATGTCAATAAATAGATTACCATCTTTGTCCTTGACCCGTATGTTGTCACCATTTTTTAACTCCATACTCTTAATGATAAAGGTTTTCCCTGTAAACTTAATAGTTTTTTGTTTTCCATATTGAATGCTTAGAGGAGAATTTTTTTCGATACTTTCTCCAATAAAAGAGACCTCATCATTGTCACCAATATAGATGGGTGTATCTAAGATAATACTCTTTTGGTCACGTAGTTCATCTAAAGATTCGTGAAGCGATAGCTCCTCATCTACATCAATTATAATGGTGTGATTATTTTCATTTTGATGAGAGGTAGGCTCTTTTTTAATGGTGGAGGAAGTGCTACTACAAGCACTAAAAACAATGATGAGTGTAAGAGAAAGCGTTAAAAGGGTTACTTTCATGAATTATCCTTTAATGTTAATGGAAGATGCAATTCTATCAATGACAGCATGATCCATTTGAAGTTGTACTTTGTCTATGTTACCTAAAATTTCTTTGGCACTCTCTTTACTCATCTCCTCTCGTGAAAAAAATCCAAAATTAAAAATTTCTCTGTTTAATGCATTTGATTTGGCAATACGCGAAAAAGGAAAGTTTCCATAGGTAATCCGTGCATTGTCAAATACCGTAGTGGTAATGTTCTTACTGTTATGACTCTCTTTAATAATTAGCGATTGGTTTTTCCCAATGTGTAGTTGTCCTGCATTTTTATGAACATCGAGTACGGAAAAGTTTTCATAGATGTGGGTTTGTGTAGACCAAACATTGAGTTCATTGGCACTACTGGTATAACTATAGAGATACCACTTACCCACAAGCTTAGAGAGTATCTTTTGATCTTCGGTAAAAATATTTTTTAAAGAGATTCTTTCTAAAAGATTATTGATTTTCTCTTCTGTATTAATCTCTTCATTGTCAAAAATTTCCATAGGAATGTTATAGGCAGAAGAGAGTGCATAGAGGTGAATTCTTTTAAGTTTATTGTTATAGTGGTTTTGTATTTGAGAAACAAGACTCGCACTAATCTCTAGTTTATGGGCAATTTCATTGGTTTTTAAATTTAAATACTTAATGAGATAATTGAGTTTCTCTTCCCTTGTATAGAGTATGGTGTCTTCTGAATCCATTTATACTTCCCTTATAAATATTGGATAATTATAACAGATAAGATAAAAATTTACTAACTATTTACTAGATAAAATTTAAAATCGAGATATACTTTTTAGATATTTACATAAAGGAAAAATATAATGAAAAAATTACTCTTAAGCTCAATGGTAGCCATGATATTGGTAGGTTGTGGTTCAGATAGCTCCTCTGAAGCACCTTCAACAGAAGTAACGACCATCGCAGGACTAGAAGGCTATTGGGATGTTTCAAGTTCTAAAGATGGAAAACATGATGAGTTGTATGCTTACTATTTTGCTAATGGTGAAATAGGTCTTTATGATTACCAAAAAGATGATTATGGTAATGGTAAAGATTGTTATAATACAGGAATGTCCTATACCGAAATTAGAAAAGATATTGTAGGGAATTTCTACTTTTATAACACAAAAGATGAAAAAAAAGGTTTGCTATTTAAGGCAGAGATTAGTACAGATGCTTTAACGCTAATAAACCCATTTAATCCTGATGAGGTGAAAGTCTATAAGCATCCATCTGTAGCCTTGACAGACATTGAGCCTAAATTATGTAACAAGTAAATTTGACTTCTACCCTTTAGGATAAGCTTTCTCCAAAGCCTCATAAAGTGCTTGGGGGCTAATGTCATTTTGTGAAGCCAATATGTTTTGCATGACGACATTATCCTCTTTGTTGTCCCATACTTTGATGTAAGTTCCCTCTTTATAACCATGATTTTGTCTAAATTTATTGAGAATATTTTTACCAATATAAAGCTCATAGAGTTCTGGTAGTTTTAGATTTAGTTTTGATGACATCGTTAAAAATGCAATGAGAAGCTTATTAATGTCATCACTACAAAAAAGCACTTTCATCATCTCTTCTACTAATTCAATCTCTTCATAGGGGTCAAGCACTTCTCCTTTTTCAACTTGAAGAAAGGCATCAAAGCTTTGCATCTTGGTTACAGTATTGGCAATATCAGTAATAGAGCCTAAATTGTCTATTTTATAGATGCGTAAGGCTTCAGACATAATAAAGTGCCAAATATCAACGATTTCAATTTTAATATTGTCATAGTCTGGCGTTGCTTCTATATTTTTCCAATGTTTCCAAGGGTATGACTCAATAAGTTCAGCACCTTCAAGGTAGATACAGCGTCGCCAATCAATTTTTTTACCATTTTTAGTGATACCTTGTTCCCAATTTTCTCCATTGGTTGCATCGTTGAGTTCTTGTTGTAGCTCTAGCATTTGTAATATTCTATTCATGTTATTCCTATTTAATTAATTCTTTCATGTCGATAATGGCTGTTTCTAAGCCTGTAAAAACAGAACGCGCAATAATACTTTGACCAATATTAAGTTCTTCAATGGTCTCTATGTCAGCGATGGCTTGAACATTTTGGTAGTTTAATCCATGTCCAGCAGCGACTTTTAATCCAAGTTCCATAGCAGAACAAGAGAGTGAACGTAGCGTTAAAAGCTCCTCTTCTAGCATCTCTTTTAGCTCCATACGTGAGCGTTCAAGCTCTTTAATGGAGTGATGGGTATTGGCTAAGTTGCCATAGAGCATTGCGTAAAGATTAGCATATTTACCCGTATGAAACTCAATCCACTCCACCCCAAATTTTTCAGACATTTCAACATTGTCTAAAGTAGGGTCAATAAAGAGTGAAATCTCAATTTCATGTTGCTTTAGTTTTCTAATGACTTTTGTGAGGGCTTCAGCATTGCTAAAAATATCTAAGCCACCTTCGGTTGTGACCTCTTCACGTTTTTCAGGAACAAGGGTGACACGATGAGGTTGAAGTTCACAAACAATATCAATAATTTCAGGAGCTAAAGCACACTCTAAATTGACAGGTAAAGAGGCGTGGTAGATAATATTAACCGCATCAATATCTTGAATATGTCGTCTATCTTCACGTAGGTGTATGGTAATCTGTTCAGCACCTGCACGTTTGACAATGCTAAGGGCATCTAAAGGATTTGGGTCAGCGATTTTACGTGCTTCTCGTAAAACAGCGATATGGTCTATGTTTACACCTAGTTTCATCTTTGTATCCTTAAAAGTTAGATTGTGGCAAACTCATCTTGTGAAATGGTTTGCTCTTCTTTTGTCACTAAATCTTTCACCCAAATAGTAGAAGTTTTAAACTCATCTTCGCCAATCACAG
>JALSQB010000057.1 GCA_026985655.1 Campylobacteraceae bacterium
TGCTAAAATTCGGCAATTATTTTGGATAAAAAGGATTGTAATGAATATTACAGCAACAAAAACTGATGCAGCGAACGTATCAGTAGTAGCAACTATTGAGACAGCAGACATTGAAAAGAATTTAAATAAAGCAGCTAAAGAAATAGCTAAAACTGCTTCAGTAGATGGTTTTAGAAAAGGGAAAGTACCTGTAGCTAAAATTAAGATGATGTATGCAGAACAACTTCAGCAAGATGCTGAGAACCAAGCAGTTCAAGACATTTTAGCCCAAGCTAAAAAAGAGTTAGAGATTAATGATGCAGATATTATTGCTGACCCATCATTTAAAAAATATGATAAAACAGATGATAAAATTGATTTAGAACTTTCAATCTCTCTTCGACCTGTGATTGAAGCAGAGGGTTACAAAGATTTAGCTCCTAAATATGATGAACCAAGCGTAGAAGATGCTGAAATTGAAGAAAAATTAAAAACACTTTTAGAGTCTAATGCTCCTTACGTTAGCGTAGAGGGTAAAAGAGCATTACAAAAAGATGACCAAGCAAACTTTGATTTTGTTGGAAGCATTGATGGTGTTGAATTTGAAGGTGGAAAAGCAGAGAAATTTGACCTTGTTATTGGTTCAGGTCAATTCATTCCTGGTTTTGAAGACCAAATGGAAGGCATGAAAGTTGATGAGAAAAAAGATATTACTGTTACTTTCCCTGAAGATTACCAATCAACTGACCTTGCTGGAAAAGAGGCTGTTTTTGCTGTAACACTTAACGACATTAAAGAAAAAGCTGAAGCAACACTTGATGAAGAGATGGTTAAAAGACTCATTCCAAATGAAGAAGACGCAACGGCTGACACAGTAAAAGAAAAAATTGCTGAACAAATTAAAGCTGAAAAAGTTTCTAAACTTTACAATGAAACACTTAAGCCAGAGCTTATTGAAGCACTTGTAGCTAAGTATGACTTCGCTTTACCTCAAAACATTGTTGAGCAAGAGATTGATGCACAAGTAAACAACAAAGCCAGAGAGATGGACGAAGAAGAGTTAGCAACTTATAAAGACAATGAAGAGAAAATCAATGAGCTTAGAGAGTCTGTTAAAGAGATGGCAACCAACTCTGTAAAAGCAACTTTCCTTGTTGATTACCTTGCTAAAGAAGAGGGTATAGAAGTTCATGACCAAGAAGTTTCTCAAACCATTTACTACGAAGCGATGATGTCAGGTCAAGACCCTCAAGAAGTAATTAAGTATTACCAAGAGAATAATCTTTTACCTGCTGTTAAAATGGGTATGATTGAAGACAAACTATTTGCTCAAATTATTGGAATTGACCAATAGTTTATCTAAATTTGTGGTGCATTACAATGCACCCTACCTCTCTTTCAATACACTTATAAGTAAAAAAAGTGTATCCTCCTAACAATTAAAAATTATAAAACAAAGGTAACATTAATGAGTTATATTCCTTACGTTGTAGAGCAAACAGGTCGTGGTGAACGAAGTTATGACATCTATTCAAGACTATTAAAAGACAGAATTATTATGATGAGTGGAGAAGTAAACGACCAAGTTGCTTCAACCATTGTGGCTCAACTTCTTTTTTTAGAAGCCCAAGACCCTGACAAAGACATCTATTTTTACATTAACTCTCCAGGTGGGGTCATTACCTCTGGACTTGCGATGTTTGACACGATGAACTACATTAAACCCGATATTGTGACCATCTGTATAGGTCAAGCAGCCTCAATGGGGGCATTTTTACTCTCATCTGGTGCAAAAGGTAAACGTTATGCTCTTCCAAATGCAAGAATTATGATTCACCAACCTTCAGGTGGCGCACAAGGTCAATCAACTGACATTCAAATTCAAGCTGAAGAGATTCAACGTCTAAAAGACATACTTAACGAAATCATGGCTGATAACTGTGGTAAAAAAGCCAAAGAGCTTGAAAAAGATACGGAAAGAGATAACTTTATGTCTTCAGCTGAAGCAGTAGAGTATGGTCTTATTGATCAAATCTTAACAAAGAGCTTTAGCTAAGGTTTTAAATGATTCAAGATATAGTTGTGTACCCCGATAAACGTTTAAAGCAAATCTCTAAAGAGGTGACGCAGTTTGATGAAACACTGCATACCCTACTAGATGATATGTACGATACTATGGTAAGTAAAAAAGGGGTCGGTTTGGCTGCCATTCAAATTGGTGTGGCTAAACGGGTTTTGATTATTAATCTTCCTGAAGATGATAATGACGATGTGGTAATTAAAAAAGAGGATACTTTGGAGATTATCAACCCCATATTTCTTTCAAAAGAGGGTTCTTGTAAACATCAAGAGGGGTGTCTTTCTATTCCTGGTTTTTATGAAGATATTGAACGTGCCAAAAAAGTTATTATGGAATATCAAGACCGTGATGGGGTAAAACACACCATTGAAAATGATGATTTTTTGGCCATTGCACTTCAGCATGAACACGACCATTTAGAAGGAAAAGTTTTTGTTGAGAAGCTCTCTATTTTAAAACGTAAAAAATTTGAAAAAGAGTGGAAAAAGAAGTACAAATAGCATTTTTGCTTATAAAGCTTCCCCTGCTCTAAGCCCACAAACCCATGCTAAATGGAGGTTAAACCCTCCTGACTTCACCTATCCACACCACAAAAAGAGAGTAGAAAGCCCCAAGCTTATAACCTTTTTTTGAATTAAGCAGTTAGTTCTGCAAAAATTTAACTGTGGTATTCCGTTGAACTCAGGCTTATAGTCCTTAAGTGTTAAACACATTCACCACCTCCCCAAATACCAAAATAGAAGGGCGTATCATCTCTTTTGATGCCTCTTCTAAACTCTCCAAAGTACAACGCGTAATCTTTTGATTGGGGCGACTGGCATTGGAGATAATGGCACAAGGTTTACTTTGAATTACCCCTTGTTTTTTGGCTTCATCGACTATCTCAACAATGCGACTTAAGCCCATAAGAACAACTACCGTATGGTTCTTTCTATGTAGTAAATCAATCCAAGTAAGGTTCAGACTATGCCCTTTTGAGTGAGGGGAGACAATGGAAAATGAAGAGGCGTAATCACGTGCTGTAATGGGAATGTCTCCAAACATTGGGGCAGAAATGGAAGAGCTAATACCTGGAATGACCTGTGTCGAGATGCCCAATGCTTCTAAAAAGAGTTTCTCTTCAGCCCCACGTCCAAAGACATAAGGGTCACCACTTTTGAGTCGTGCGACACTTTTTCTTTGTTGGACATAGTGCAAAATAACCTCATGAATCTCCTCTTGGGATTTAGAATGATGCCCCTTTTTTTTACCCACATAAACTTTTTCAGTAGTTTTGGGAATAAGTGCCATAATCTCCTCACTTATGAGATTGTCATAAAGCACTACGTCCACACTTTGCATGATTTTATACGCTTTTAAAGTCAATAAATCGGGGTTACCCAAACCACAACCTACCAAATAGACTTTGGCATTAAGTGCTTGTAACTCTTTGTTAGTTTGGCTAATGTCAATGACCTTAGCCTCTCGTTCTTGCTGTTTCTTAGCCAAATAGGTTTCAATGTCTTTAGGAATTAACGCTTCACACTCATCGCGAAAATATTTGGCAACCGTAGGACTTGCCCCATTGCTTGAAACAGCGATTTGTAGAGGTTTATTTGGGGTTAATGCCATAAAATAAAAATCGCAAAGTCTAGGAACATCAACCACATTGAGCAGAAGTTGATGCTCTTTTTTGTACGCCAATAAAGCGTTGCTTACTTCCATATTGCCTGTGGCATCAATGACAATACTCTCTTCTAAGTCACTAAGTTCAAAATTTTTGATGTTTATGTCTGACGTAAGCGTAAAGATTTCATCTAAACAATGCTTTGTTATAATACGAAATTCAATCTTGTTTTCATTTAACACTTGGGCTTTTTGGCGTGCAACATTTCCTCCACCTATGAGGAGAATTTTAGGATTTTTTAAAAGAATTGGAAGAGAGTTATGTTTCATTGATGCTCTTTGTTGTTAGGCTTTTGGAAAACATAATAGCGTTTTTTTAACTTTTTTGTTATACTTTTTAAAATAAAAAGGAAAATGAATGCTTGATGGAACAAAAAGAGCCGACATTAAAAGTGGTAGTGAAGTAAACATTGTACTAAAAGAAGACCAAGATACAGGACACCTAACTTGGGGAATTGTCCGTGATATTTTAACCAAGTCTAAAACCCACCCTCATGGGATTAAAGTTCGTTTAATGAGCCGTGAAGTGGGTCGGGTTAAAGAGATATTGAAGTAGAAACATTTTGGATTGATGATAATCTTGTGTAGTAGCCATTTATCTAAAAAACATTATAATTTAACATAGTGGTAATCTTCCACCCAAACCCTTAAAAGTTAATATTCGCTATAATACGCCAATTTTTTAATCACAACCTTAGGACACAACATGGCAAACATTTCATATAAAGATGCTGGAGTCGATATAGACGCAGGAAACAATTTCGTAGAGGCAATTAAAGCCGATGTAAAATCAACCTTTGATAAAAACGTCATAGGGGGCATTGGTTCATTTGCAGGGGCATACGCTTTGCCTACTGGATACAAAGAGCCTGTTATTCTTTCAGCAACTGATGGCGTGGGTACAAAACTAAAACTTGCCATTGAATCCAATAAATTTGATACCGTTGGGATTGACTTGGTCGCCATGTGTGTCAATGACCTCATTTGTAACTTTGGAACGCCAATGTTTTTTCTTGACTACTATGCTACAGGTAAACTTATACCAGAAAATGCCAAAGATGTAGTCGCAGGTATTGCAGAGGGTTGTAGAAGAAGTGAATGTTCTTTAGTCGGTGGAGAAACGGCTGAGATGCCAGGCATGTACAGCCATGATGATTTTGACTTAGCAGGGTTTGCCGTAGGGATTGCCGAGCGTTCAGAGATGGACACAGTATCAAACGTTAAAGAGGGGCAAGTGATTTTAGCACTTCCAAGCTCTGGCGTACACTCTAATGGTTATTCACTGGTAAGAAAACTTTTCTTTGATAAATTAGGAATGTCCTTAGATTCAGAGTTCAATGGCAAACCATTAATTGAAACGCTACTCGAACCGACACGAATTTACGTTAAAGAGTTTAAAGAAAATAGAGAGAAAATTGTAGCCCTTGCACATATTACAGGAGGAGGGATTGTTGAGAACCTACCACGTGTTTTGCCAGAGGGAATGCGTGCTAAAATTTCAAAAGAGAGCATTCAAGTACTGCCTATTTTTAAATTTATGGCTGACTATATTGATGAAGAAGAGATGTTTAGAACCTTTAACATGGGTGTAGGTATGGTATTGGTTGTTGAAGCTGAAAATGTAGAAAGCATTTGTGCCAACACAGATGCCTATGTAATTGGTGCCATGATTAAAGGTGAAAAGGGTGTTGATTTAATTTAATATCAAGTTTTTTTGATGATAAATCAAAAAAATAACTATTTTTTTGATATAATATTTTTATGAATAATAAAAAAGATAAATTAACCCTACGTCAGCTTGAAATATTTTTAAATGTTGTAAAAGAGGGACATCTTACCAACGTTGCTAAAGGCATGGGACTGAGTCAATCGGCTATCTCTATGGCAATAAAAGAGCTTGAAAAAATCTTAGGTAATCCTCTTTTTGACCGAATTAACAAAAAACTTATCCTCAATGAAATGGGTCGTGCTTTTGAAAAAGAGATTACGCCTATTTTAAAAAAAATCAATGACATAGAATATGAATTCAAAAATACAGCCAACAAAGGTATGGTACGTGTGGGAGCAAGTACTACAATTGTAGATTATCTTATGCCTCCGATTATCTGTTCTTACATGAACAACTACCCCGATGTCAAAGTCGCCCTTAAAGAGGGAAATACAAAAAATATTGTCAATCTCATCAAAGAGGGTGAACTTGATGTTGCCTTTATTGAGGGAGTTGTTAATGATTCTGATATTATTAAAACCATTATTGGGGTCGATGAACTCATTGTAGTCACCACCAATAAAGAACTTGAAGAGCAGTGCTTTATAGATACCCTTCAAGATAAAAAATGGGTTCTTAGAGAAGAAGGTTCTGGGACGCGTGAAGTTTTTTTAGATTATATTAAAGATAAAGTACAACACCTTAATATCTTTTTGGAACTAGGACATACCGAATCGATTAAATCTTTACTGCTTAACCACCAATGTGTTACCTGTATCTCTAAAATTGCTGTAAGTTCGGAAATTGAAAACAAAAAGCTTATTCAAATCCCTCTACGCAACTTTGAATGTAAACGAAACTTTTACATGATTTACCATAAAGACAAATACAAAAGTGAACTCTTTGAGAAGTTTATCACCTTTACACAAAATATGATGAGAAAGATGTTACGAGAGAAGAGTTAATCGGCTTTGTGCTTGTGCCTCTTCATACTCTTGAGGATAATTTAAATTCATAAAAAATCGTTCTTCCTCTATCATAACCTGCTTAACTTTTAAGCTATCGAGGAGTGATTGTAAACGATGTCTATTGGCTTCTAATGCCTGTTTAGCTTTAGCTAAAAAGCTCCTATGATAAATAGCACAGAGGGGTTCAACACCCTTTAAAGATTTAGCAATCACCACATCAACATCTAAGGCTTTGGCTTCATACAGTCTCTTAATCACTTCTTTGTTTACAAAAGGTGCATCGACACTCAAAACAAACACTTCATCTATATCCAATGTTTCAAAGATGGACACCAAAGCAACAAGTGGTGAAGCATCGTTATGCACATCGCTAATAATCTCCACTTCAAAATCAAATTTATTCTCTTTAGCAGAGAGATAGACTTTCTCAAATAGACTTGATAAACGTCTATATTGGTACTCTGCCAATGAATTATAAGCACCAAAAGGTAAGAGTGCTTTGTCTGTTTGCATTCGGGAACTCTTTCCACCTGCTAAAATAACAGCCACCTTAGCTTTAAGCATCAAAGGCTACTTGCTACCCATTCAATGACTCTGTTGGCAAATTTAGCCCCATATTTACGTGAATATTTATCATTTACCAGTACCACAACCACATAGAGTTCACCCGAAGCTCCTTGCACATAACCTGCAATGTTTTTCACACCTCTAATCGTACCTGTTTTCATCCAAGCTCGACCATAAACAACTGAATGGGCAAAACGATGCTTAATCGTACCATCAATCCCTGCGATAGAGAGCGTATCCATCCAGCGTTGCCCATAATTTTTGTAGCCATGGTCAAGCAGATTTGCCAAAGACTTAGCTGTTAGTTTTGCTGAACGTGAAAGCCCAGAACCGTTGTCAATGTGTGTTGTTCCTTGTTCTAAAATCAAATGTTTATTTAGTATATTTTCAATTGCTTTTCTACTTTTATAAAGGGTACTTGAACCTTTAAAACTCACAGCACCCATAGAATACATTAACTGTCTTGCCATAAGGTTATCAGACTTTTTAGCCGTGGTAGCAATAACCGATTCAAGCGTGTCAGAGTAGTGTGAAAAAAGATACTTTGCCTTATGTGGTACTTTTTGTAATTTAAGTGTTCCTGTAAGTCCAACACCTTTGTTTTTTAAAATTGTTTTCAAAGCAAAATAGAATGCACGGTGAGGCATAGAGATAACTTTACACACCTTTCTCTGTCCACAATGTTTAGAGAGTTTACCTGTTAAAAATACCGTTGAACGACCAGCACTATTGGTTTTAATATTGACTCTAGGCCAAGAACGACTTCCTCTACAAGAACCATTGACCATGCGTAATTTATTGATAACCTTATAGCTTTCGTCAGCTACATCTTTACTAATCTTTGCACTTCTTCTATGTGGTGTAATACAGATGGTACTTTGTCGTTTATTAAACATAATCGCATCAGGCATAGCATTATAGGGACTGTAAACATTTTCATCAAAACCAGAGTTATTTTTACGACTCACTTGAAAAAGTGTTCGGTCAATGACAATATTTCCCTTAATTTTAGAGATACCTGCTGATTTAATTTGAGAAGCAATATTGTAAACATCATCTGTGTTTAAAACAGGGTCACCTGAAGCTTTTACATATAAGTCACCATATAGCACACCATTTCTGATTTTACCACTATGGTAAAATTTTGTCTCCCAACGATAATCAAAACCCAACTTTAACAAAGAAGAGTAAGTCGTTAAAAGTTTCATCACAGAAGCAGGTGTACGTTTTCGATGGGCTTGCCAAGAGACCATAGGTGTTTGAGAATGAACTGATTGTATGTAGATACTATAGTGACTAGGATTAAGGGGTATATCTGAAATTTCAGCTTCCAATTCAGCAGGAATAGTCTCTGCAAAAGCAGTACTAACATAGAGTAATATTAAAATCAATATTTTTTGTAACGTATTTATAATCATAGAGTTCCTTGTAAAGTTTTATGATAATAGAAAAACTTTAAAGAAAAAGCAAAAATAGGTGCTTTTAATTAGCAAACCATCCAATTTTCCATTTTAAACACATCTTCAGTGCAAGGCATACCTTTCCAACCTGCACTTTCGAGGTACATCATCTTCCCACCAAAGTAGCCCACCACATACATCTCTTTGTAAATGGGGTACATACCTCCAGCAAACATAGAAAAAATATCATCATAAACACTAGGGTGTTCATAGTGTTCAAAATCTAAAGAGTGCAACACGATAAGAGCATAGTGAAGCATCTCATTTTTAAGCATAGTCTGGCTTAATACATAATAAGCAGGATAACTAACAGAGGGGTCTTCAACCAGCTCCGTAACATAGAGTCGTTCTTTTTTCTTCTGGTACATAAGCGTATTTTAGACTATTTTTTTTATTTAGCCTAGTAATATGTCAAATTGTAATAAAAATAAGATAAAATCACCTTTTTAAAAGAATGGAGTAAAAAAGTATGAGCCAAGAAAAGAATAAAAATATAAAAGAAGATAATAATAAGCTCTCAAAAATTGATAAACTTTTTTTAAAACGCATCAAAGATTTAAAGCCTGAAGAGCAAAAGATGTTATTAGAACTCTATCAAGAGATACAAGCATGAAGATTTTAAAACTTACGCTCAATAATATCAATTCACTTAAAGGTATTCATATTATTGACTTTAAAGATAAAAAGCTCAATGATAAACTCTTTATTATTAGTGGAGAGACAGGTTCTGGAAAAAGTACCCTACTCGATGCCATCTCTTTAGCACTTTATGGTGAAACCCAACGTATTGATTTCACTCAATCTAGCCAACTCATTACCCAAGGGGCTAGCAACGCGTATGCTGAAGTCATTTTTGAAATAAACGCTCAAGAGTACCGTAGTAGATTTGAACAAACACTAGAAGCAAATGTATGTCGTGCCAATATGTCCTTAAAAAGCAAAGGCAAAATTTTAATGGAAGGAGTCCCCCAAGTAGTTCATAAAAATACTGAATTGATTGGATTAGACTTTGAACAGTTCTCCTCTTCTATTGTCCTCTCACAAGGTCTTTTTGATAGATTTTTAAAAGCTAAGCCCCAAGAGCAACTGGCCTTACTTGAACAATTTAATCAAACCCAAGTTTATGCAGATATTTCAAAAAAAGTTTATGCACGCTATTCACAAGAAGAGTTAAAATTAAAAGAGATGGAAGAGGCTTTAAAAGACTTAACCAGTCTCTCTCCAGAGGAACGTAATAGCTTAGAACTAACGCAAAAAAAGCTTAAGGAAGAGCGACAAAAATATAACTTAGAACAGTTAATTCATCAATATAATCAGAAGCTTCAATTTAATACCTTACAGCGTGAAGTAGAACTATCAAAAAAAGAGTTAGATAGCTTACAACAAAAACTAATAAACAAACAATTAGATGAAAAATCCTATTTTGATTTTATGCGTTTTTATAAACAAGAACAGAAGAAAATAGAACAAGCCAAACTACTCGAACAAGAATCTAACTTCAGTCAAAAAAACTTAAGCAATATTAACAATGAAGTGACACAGATGCAAAACAAGCTTCTCACTTTACAAGAGCTATTAACGCTTAAAACACAAAAAAGAGAACAGCTCTATGCCCATGAGAAACATTTAAGTAAAGAGCTAGAGAATATGCCAAATATGGTACATTTACAACAAAATTATACTTTAATTATTAGTAAATATCATGAGCGAGATAAAGCCCATAAAGAGTTACAAAAAATTAAAGAATTAGTATTTGAAGCCTTAGATGAAAAACCTATTTTAGCAAAAATTACGCTCAAAGAAAAAAGCTATTTTGAACTTGAAGAAAAAATAAAATCCGAACAGATTGATAAAGTAGAACATGACCATCTTCTCATTGTCAATAAAATTGCTAAACTTGAAGAGAAAAAAAATCTTGAAAATGCCATTAAAAAATTAGAGATAGAGCATCAAGAATTCCAAGAGAAATTAAGCATTCAAACAGAAAAAAAAGAAACAGTTAAAGAGGAGAGAGATGAACTCCAAGAGATAATTGAAGCGATTGAAAATAAAATTTTACTCGAAGAGAAAATTATCAATTATGAAGAAGAGAGAGCCAAACTCAAAGAGGGAGACCCTTGTCCTCTATGTGGTTCTCATGACCACCCTCTTTTCTCTGAAGAGATTAAACCCAACCGAACAAAATCACTTTTAGAAAAAAAACGTAAAGAGATGAATATCATTCTTAAGTGCGATGAACAATACGAAAAAGAGCTTATTACATTAACTTTAAAAGTCGAAAATATCCAAAAGACTAAAGAGCATAAAACAAAAAGTTTAGAAACCTTATCCGAAATAAAGGGTGATATAGCCTTTTTAAAAAAAGAAGAAGCGAAATTATCTCATCGTATGCAAAATATTCAACAACAAAGAGAGAATTTAACGCAAGTACAACAACAACTGTTTCAAGAGAAAGAGAAGCTTTTACTCATTCGAGAACAGATACAACGTCAAGAGAATCATAAAAAAATTGAAAATGAACAAGTATTAAAACTTCAAGAACTTAATCACTATCTCTTAAATACCCTAAAGATGTATGGAATCTCTTTTGATGGACAAAGCTTAGTAATATTAAACGCCAAACAGAAACGCTATGAATCGTTAATAGCACAACTCAAAGAGGTGAGCGTTCAGCTTCACCCTATTGAAGGTGAAATTATCCAAGCAAATGCACAAAAGAGTTATATCGAAGAGAGCTTACAATCTTTAAAAAAACGACTATCAACCCAAAAATGTAATCTTGTCTTAATAGAACAAAACTGTACTGCTTTACTCAATAATAATAAAAATAGCTCTCTCTACGCTGAAGAGTTAAAGCAAAAGTTTACAGAGCATCAAACACGTTATGAACAATATAGCACCTTAAAAAAATCGTTTGAACTGAAGAAACAGCACTATTTTTCAAATATGGAAAAATTAGAACATCAACAACATCTCAAAATGGTCTCTCTTGATGCAATTGAAAAAGAGAAAAACAGTGTAGAAGAGAGAAGCTCTGTGATTAATCAAGAACTCGGAGTCATTCAACATAAATTAGAAGAGGATACCCTACGCTTAAAGAAGCTGAAAGAGGAAAAACAAACATTAGAAGAGCAAAAAGTCATCATGCAAAGATGGTATAAGATGAACGAACTCATAGGTTCACAAGATGGACGTAAGTACCAAGCCTATGCTCAAATCCAATATTTAGAAACACTTGTTAGCCGTGCTAATCATTATCTTGAACAGTTAAACCACCGATACACATTGGAGATTAAAATAGAAGGCTTAGAACTTGAAATCATAGATTCAGTGTTAAAAGGGAAGAGATCTGTTGCTACACTTTCAGGAGGAGAAAGCTTTATTGTTAGTTTAGCACTCTCCTTTGCACTTTTAGAGCTTAACAGTTCAAGGGTTACACTCGACACACTTTTTTTAGATGAAGGATTTGAAACCTTAGATGATAAAAGTTTAAAATTTTTAATTGATGCCCTCAAAAAATTTAATTTCAAAAACAAAACCATTGGGATTGTCACACATCTCTCTTTGCTCAAAGAACATATTCATAATGGTATTCAAATCGAAAAACAACAAGGTGGAGTTAGTCGGGTTTTAATATAAAACATACCAACACTACTCACTTAAAACAACTTCAACTTCCTCTAAAGGAGTATGCATGACTTTTTCCATCGCAAGGTTAATGGCAGTTGGTAAATCTTTTTCATTGCTTAAAATTTGCGAAGATTTCGCAACTTCCATAGGTTCAATAAATTCTTGATTTGAGGGCTTCATTACCAATGTTTCTTTTTCTATATTCTCTTTTTCTATATTCTCTTTTTGAAAAAGTTTTTTTTCCACGCGACTTAATTTTGCTCTAAGTTTTTGACAGCTTCTCTTCTCATTTTTTTTGCTTATTAAAAGCTCTTTTTTTACTAAAGACAACTCTTTTTGTATCTTTTTCACTTTGGCTTCTTCACGTTGTTTATAATGACGAAATTTTTGCTTCATCGCTTCCAACTCTTTATTTGAGTTTTTTACTTGATTGTTTTTAATTTTTTTAAATTTTTCAATATTTGTTAATGTTTTTTGTAGAAGTTTTATTAACTCAAATTTAGAAAGGGTAGTTTTATCGCTACTTATATTCTGAGATAGACTAAAACTCATCAAGAAGACAACTAAAATAAAACTTTTTTGCATGTTTGTTTTTCCTTGATTTTTTCCCAAATAATAACATTTTTAATTATATATTATTCCTTAATATGATATACTTCCCATTAAACTAGGAGTATAATAATGATAATTAAACATACGCTCACAATATTATTAATAAGCCTTTGTTCTAGCTATTCTCTTGCTGAGGAAAATTTACAAACAACGATCTATGATGGTGCTGAAGAGATGATACGTTTTGATGAAAAATTAAATCAAGCCATTAGAGAGCATAATCAGATAGATAATGAAGATGAAATAGATTTAGACAATATGCAAGTCAATGATTTTTTAGAAACACCTCAAGGCTATCTCTTAGAACAGGAGATTGAGAATTATGAGGAGACCGAAGTTAATGTTAATATAGAAAATGACTTATTGATTATCTCTACTAAAACATTAGATAAAGATTTTTTTAGCACGGAATTAAATAATACAGAACTTACTACGGTAAGTTCACTCTCTCTTTCTTTGATAATCCCTAATAATGCCGATCAAAATAAGATGCAAAAAAAATATGAAAATGGTAAATTAACCATTATATTTCCGTATAAAAGTAAATAAACTTAAAAATAATATAAAGAAGTTAAATGACTTATAAGCTAATCACAACACCAATAATTCTTGCAACGCTATTTTTTAACCCCCTTATGGCAGAAGAGCATATGCCTTTAGATGCTTCACCTGGACAATGTTTTACGAAAGCTTTTTATCCTCCTAAAGTAAAAAAAACCATTAGAACAGTTTCTACTAAACGGATTAAACTTTCTGAATCAGCCGTACAATATAAGGTGATTCCTCCTGAGTATACTTGGATTAAAAAGCGTATTAAGGTATCGGATGGAAAAGAGAAAATTATTGTATCTCCTGCTATTTATAACAATATTCAAGAGAGAATCTTAGTAAAACCCAGCCAAAAGATTTGGCGACAGGGGGGAAGAAAAGCAAAAAATTCTTGTATTCAATCAGCTAATAGTTCGGGATTAGATATTGATAATGCTCAAGTAGGTACGTGTTATTATGAACATTATGAACCAGCACAATATGAAAATATAACTCAAAGAATTTTAACTTCACCTGCAAGTAGTAGGATTGTTGTTGTTCCTGCACAATACAAAACCATTACAAAAAAAATTATTACCTCAAATAGTACAATGAAACTTATACCTGTGCCAATTAAATATAAAAAGGTAAAAGAGAAAGTAACCATTGAACCTGCAAGAAGTGAATGGCGAAAAACTACTTGTCAAGATAGAGGCTGTGAACAATCAGAAGTTGTCTGTTTAACAGAAGTACCAAGAACCTTTAAAACCGTGACAAAGAAAGTAATTTTAGAACAAGCAGTAGCTAAAAAAGTCGCTGTTAAACCTGTCTATACTTATGTCAAAGCAGAGGTTTTAGTAACTCCAGCTACCACAAGGACTATTGCTATCCCTGCAACTTATAAAACCATTACTAAGCAACAAAAAATAAGTGAAGAGAGATATTTTTGGACAGATGCTCAATTAAGAGATGCTCCCACACGACTAAGAAGTGAGTGTGATAAAATCTGTTTGGTCGAGATACCTGCTGTTTATAAAAACATTTCCAAAAAAGTTGAACTTCAAGCACCTACTTTTCAAAAAGTAAAAACACCTGAAAAATACACAACAGTGAAAATTAAACAAGTAACAAAAAAAGCTTCTTTTAAAACCATAACGGTTCCAGCAGAGTATCTTGAGGTTAGAGTAGAAAAAGAGCGAACCAAAGGTTTTGCAAAATGGATGCCTATGATATGTGAAGATGCCATGGTACCTAGCCTTGTTAAAAAAATTCAACAAGCATTAAAATACCAAGGTTATTATCAAGGAGAAATCGATGGAAATTGGGGTTATGAAGAGAAATCAGCCGTTCAAGAATATCAAAAAGCCAATAACTTAGCCGTTACAAAACTTTCCATTGAGACTATGAAATCATTGGGCATCTATTAAAAGATAATTTAAACTATCTTCTCCACCATCAACTGCAAGGTCACACGGTTGTTGAAATGGTTTTCATTAATGCCATAAACAACCGAGACAACTTGCCCTACATGAAACACCTCTTTGGTTTTAAAAAGTACGGCTTGTTGCGTTTTTCCCTCTTGAGAAAAGGTAAAACGCCGATGCTCTTTCTCTTTGCCCATATCAGCCACATCTTCAATGATGACATTAGAGCTTATGAACTTCACCCGTGGATTGCCTTGACCATAAGGTTCAAAAGCTTTCAACTTATTCACCAAATCAAAATCTATATGTGAAAAACTAAGTTCGCCCAAAATATCAGGGTCAAGTAACTGTTCTTCATAGTTCTCTTTTTGGTACTCTTTTTGAATTTGAATTTTAAATGCTTCTAAATTTGTTTCCTCTAAACTCAAACCAAT
>JALSQB010000058.1 GCA_026985655.1 Campylobacteraceae bacterium
ATGCCATTTTCAAAAAGTTCTATCTTCTTAGAAGCAATAAGCGAAGTAAGCGAACGCTTAAAGTTCTTTTTACTCATGCCAAACACTTTCATAATCTTTTCAGCATCACTTTTTGAGTTTACTTCTATGTAGCCAGACTTCTCTTTTAAAAGTTCTAAAATTTTTGTTTCAAAAACATCTGCATTTTGGATTTTTCCAATGGGCTGAAGAGATAAGTCTAGTTTGCCATCTTTACGTATTTTTTTAACATAGGCTACTTTTTTGTCACCTACTTTTAAGGTCTCAAAAATCTCATTTTCAAAAAGCATTCCCTCGTGTTTGTTTTCAACAATGACTTTGTAGCCTAAAGGCGTTTGAGAAAGTACTAAGATGTTTACTTTTTCATTGACTTCTAAATACGCTGTCTCTTTTGAGAGCCATTTACCAATTTTGTGCGTTCCATAAAGCCGACCTGTTTCAGCATCTAAACAGACACGTAAGATGTACTTAGAACCTATGTGAAAGTGGCATTTTTGTTGTGAGAGTGGCACAAAAAGGTCTTTGGGTAAGCCCCAGTTTACAAACGCCCCAAAACGTTGGTAATCGACCACGGTTAAGTAGGCAAACTCACCTAATTTGGCGTAAGGATATTTGGTTGTCGCCACAGGTCGGTCTTCTGAATCAGTATAGAGAAAGACTTCTATTTCTGCTCCAAGAGGCATCTCATCTTCCATTACATAGATGTTAGGAAGAAGTACCTCTTCAAAATTTTCGGCTCTTAAATAGAGACCAAAATCGGTATCGCGTTCAACTTTAAGGGTATTTACTTCCCCAATACAAAGGGTTTGATTCAATGAATACTCTTTAAATGTTTAAGAAACTTGTCTGCTTTCATAAAACCTGTAATACTTTTATCTTCAAGGTTCTTATTGTCTTTATCAAAAAACAAAATGGTAGGTGTTCCAAAAGCATGATATTTTTTCAATAATGCTTTTTCATCATCACTATTTGCCGTAACATCAATCTGAATAAACTTAAAATGTTTTAACGCTTCTTTTACTCCAGCATCAGAGAAAGTAAACTCTTCAAGTTCATCACAAGAGGCACAAGAATCTTTTCTAAAATCTACAATGACAGGTTTTGAAGAGGCTTTAATCTCCTTTTCAAGTTTTGCAATAGAGTATCCTGCTTTGGCTTTCAATGGAGCAACAACTGCTCCTGCTACAATCTTAGCTGAAGTAAACTTCTCTAAAGGATGAAGCATAGACTTTGCACTACTTAAGAAACCTATAAATAGAACTGCTCCATAAATTAAAGAGACAAAAGCAAAGAGTTGAAAGAGTTTTTTCATGCCTTGCTTAGCTGAAGAATCGTTAAAGACTCCCATATAAAATGCAATCCCCATAAAATAGAGTGACCAAAGCAACATAGACATATTAGAAGGAAGAACTTTTCCAAGCATGAAAATAGAGAGTCCTAACATCACGACCCCAAAAGTTTGAGACACAACCGTCATCCACCCACCAGGTCTTGGCATAAACTTACCAGCTCCTGCACCTACAAGTAGAAGAGGAAGTCCCATACCGATACTCATAGCAAACAGTGCAACTCCTCCAAGAAGAGCATCTCCTGTTTGAGAGATGAAAATAACTGCTCCTGCTAAAGGAGGAGCAACACAAGGCCCAATAATAAAGGCAGAGAGGAATCCCATAATTACTGTACCAATAAGACCACTACCTTGCGCTCCATCACTAATGGAGTTGATTTTACTTTGCCATTTTGAAGGAAGTTGTATTTCATAATACCCAAAAAGAGAAATGGCTAAAGCAAAGAACATCAGAGCAAAGCCTGTTAATACCCAAGGACTCTGCATAGCTGACTGAATATCTGCTCCAAGAAGCCCAGAGATAACCCCTACTAAGGTATAGGTAACAGCCATCGAAAGTACATAAACCAAAGAGATAAAGAAACCTTTTAAAGCACTAGGTTCTTCATCAGATGATTGTTGCGAAACAATAATAGAAGATAAAATAGGAATCATCGGGAAAATACAAGGTGTTAAAGCAAGAAGTAGTCCCATAATTAAAAATAAAAATACCACAAAGAATGAACTTTCATTAATTAAAATATTGACAATTGCCATAGCATTAGACTGTTTTGCTGCGTCCATAACTTTACCCCAAGTACTTTTAGCATTAGGATTACCCTTAAATGAGTATTTTTTAGCAATAGGACTGTAACAAACACCACTATCGGCACAACCTGCAAAGTTAATCCCTAAGCTATAATCATCTGAAGTTTTAGCATAAATTTTTTGAAGAGGAATATTGAGTAAAATCTCGTTTTCATAAACCATAACGTCATCTACTTTATGTGCTTTAGGTAATTTTAAATCTAAAGCTATTTCATCAGGTTCTACAATACTATATTTTAATGTGCTAGCCGTAACATGAACACCTTTTGCCAAAATAATTCGTGTTTCAAGAAAATCTCCCTTTTGCACAGCTGAAACTTTAAAAGCTTCCGAAGGGTCTAACATCTTACCTTTTTGTAGTTTTGCTCCAAATCCAGCTTGAGCAACAAGTGGAAGAAACAAAATAGTGGTAACAACTAAAAGTAATTTTAAAAACTTCATTCTTTTTTATCCTTCTTTCAATATAAAGATTATAATATCAATTAAAATATTATACTTTTTATATGTACAATATGTGTAGTACTATAACAAAATAATATGTATAATACTCTTTACATATGGAAAAAAAGTAATAAAAAGGTCAAGAATGTCCACGCTTTCAAAGCAAGAAAAAATTAATTGGTATCAATGGGAATCTTCAGCCCTAGAAAAAGCCAAACAAGAAAACAGAGCTATTTTTTTATTTATTGATTCCCCTACTTCACAATGGTCTCAAAAAATGCAAAAAGACTCTTTTGAAGATGCTAATATTATTGAACTCCTTAATGAACGATTTATCGCCATTAGGGTCAATAAATATGAGCGTCCAGATATAGAACGCTATTATCAAAAAGTATATAGCCTTATGAATAGAGAACCAACAGCTTCACCTCTTAGTCTCTTTTTAACTGAAAATTTAGAACCTTTTTATGCAGGTTCGTACATTCCTAGTGAAGCCATAGACCAGCAATTAAGTTTAGATTCTCTGTTACGGATTATTTCAAAGAAGTACATAACCGACTATGATACCTTGGTACAAAAAGGAGAAGAAGTTCTTTCCTTTATAGATAAGCAAGAAAAAACTGTTCAAGCAACTAAGTTAGATATTAATATTACCAAAACCATTGAACTCCACACCAGAAACTTACTTGATTCTAAGTTTGGAGGATTTACCAAAGCCCCAAAATTTCCAAATACTTCTACTTTAGAACTGCTTTTAACTAGCTATGAACTCACTAAAAATGAAAATACTTTAAGTGCTATCACCCTAACTTTAGACAACATGATAAAAGGTGGATTTTACGATAAAGCCCTTGGAGGCTTTTACCAATATGCCACCGATGAAGCATGGGAAGAAGCCTATGAGCTTAAAACAAGCTATGACAATGCCCAGCTTATTAAGCTCTATCTTCGAGCATTTACTATTACCAAAAATGAAGCTTACAAAACGGTAGCATTTCAAACCATAGATTTTATGTTAAACCAAAGAGGAGAGAGTAAACTCTTCGCTTTAAAAGGTGAAAATATTATTGGCTCTTGGAATGCACTTATGGTTCAAGCTCTTTTTTTAGCATCTCAAATAGATGAAACATACAAACACCACGCCCTAGAGACTTTAGAAGCTCTACTCTCAACGCTTTATGTCTCTGGTACACTCTATCATAGTAAAATACCAAATGAAAAACCTAGTATCAAAGCTTTTTTAGACGATTATGCTACCTTAGGGGAAAGCCTTATTATGGCATATCAAAATCTTAAAGAAGAATCTTTTTTGATTATGGCGACACAATTTTCTAACCTCATTATTGAACAATATT
>JALSQB010000059.1 GCA_026985655.1 Campylobacteraceae bacterium
GAAATGGTCAGTTTATTCACTATAAAATCAACATTGAAGATAAACTTCATATGCTTGAACCAGATAATGAACTACTGAGTATAACCTTATTTACCTCAGCGGGTGGAGATTTTGACAATATTAAATTGTCTTCTCATTAAATCATTCCTCTAAAAGAGGAGATGCTTCTGCATCTCCCCTTTTAAAACGCTTAAAAATATTAAGTTTTTTAATATCAAATCTATGCACAGGTAAAAAGACAAACCAACTCAAAAAGATACCTGTAAAAAACAGATTTAAACTCAAAGAGGTTAGATGAAAACTAAAATAGATAAACCAAGCAAAAGCAATGTATCTTCTCTTAAAAAACAGAAGAGGAATCATAAGATGTTCTAAATAGATAAGTGCCGTTCCAGGAATATCCATCCAGCTATTACCCACAATTAAATCACGCATAAAAAAAGTTGCTCTATCGTCACCTACGGCAATTTTTATTTTATTTAATTCTACTAGATTAGCCACTTCACATCGACCCCAATCCCACAGTGAAATATCTATCACTTTAGTAAATCCACACAAGAAATAATAGCCTATAAAGATAAGCAATACCATTGAGAAAAACCAACCATTCTCTTTAGAGTAATTAAGTGGATTTTGTTGATTAGAAGAGAGGATATAAGTCTCTTTACCTCTAAAAAGAAAAAGTAAAAGAACTATCTGCATCGGAATAAATATCTCATCAATATCTGCACCCATACTAAAAATAAAGCCTAGTAGATACATACTAACAATATAGATAATTAAATAGTTTAGCTTCTTGTATCCTCCTCCAAAAAACAGCGTAACAACAAGCATAGCCTCTAAAAAAAGTTGTAGATAATAGAGCATATTTACCGTAGGGAAAGGAAGAAACGCATGAATCCAATGAAAAGTAAACAAATCAACAATGGGCTTAAATCCTAACGCAACATAAGCATCTAATGGGTCAAAAGTATTCCCTGCATAAGCGATGGCTAAATCTTCAGGCATCAATCCAAATATGGAGTAATCCCTACTTAAAAACTTCCAAAGAAGTATAAGTAAAATAACAATTCGACTCCACCCAATAAATGATGCAGGTGCAGGTTCGTATAGTTTTTTATTAAAAGTTTCTAAAATATTCATCTACCACTCCTTGCTTGCTAAAATCTCTTTATCGATTAACTCTCTATTCCAACGGTATCTTTTTCTTATTATTTTAATAGATTTAATACTACTTGGTGGAAAGCTTGAATAATCAAATGCACCAACAGGATTATGGGTAGGGTAAGAAAAATCTCCCATAATAACTTGACTCGGAATTTTCCCCTCTTTTAGTGTACTGTATTGTTTAATATAAATGTTTTCGTAAAAAGTAAGTAACGCTTCTAGTTTATCAGGGTGCTTATTAATAAAAAAATTATCAATGCGTTGTAGGAAATTAATAGGGTTGGTAATTCCTCTTGTGTAGCGTATCTCTTTACCATCTTGACGTACCAGAAAAACACCCTCAATCAAAATAGGTTCTTTTTTATCTATCTCTATTGTCCACCCTTGTATTCCACTAAAAAAAGGAGGTGCATAGAGTCCAGGAACAATTAAAAAGACAAACATCAAATAAAGAAATCCGTGAGTAATACGTTTCTCATAATTCTCTTTTTTAAACTTAAAGTAGTCAAAAAATATCCAAAGCAGAGGCAGCATTAAAAATAATTTATAGACTCTTTTGAAAATTGCATACTCTGTAATCTCAGCTATAAATAAAAAATGTACCAGCAATCCAATTGCCACAAGAAGAAAATACTGTTTTATATTTTTCACAAACAGTAAAATAGCAAAGGTTATGCTTGAAAACATTGCAATAATCCTTACATCATGAATCAAAATATTACCAAAGATTCTTAACTTATCCATTTTGTCAGGTGTTATTTCAACACCCCTATAGAGCTTATAAAGTATTGGCATAAAATCCATCATATAAAACGACAAAATCACCGTCACAATGCTAACACATAACAAGAGTATAGCATAAGGTCTTATCCAGTTCATAATGTATCCTTTTTTAGAACTAAGTTCTATTTAATAACCAAAAAACCCTCAAAATTCATATATTTTTGAATAGAGATAATATCTACAAACCCTGCACGCTTTAACATGTCTATGTTTCCCTGCGTAGAGAAAGGTTCAAGCACCCCTTTTAAACTTTTGGCTTTACCTACAATCTCTTTGGCACTGTACCCTTGGTCAAGCTTGTATTCCATATATAAATTGGAGATAATATCTTGAAAACGAGCATCATTGGCACGAACCTTTTCATAAAAAATAAATGCCCCACCCCAGTTGAGTGAGTCATAAATTTTATTAATAAGCTCTTGACGCAACTTAGGGTGAATAAATTGAATGGTATAGTAAGAGACAATTAAATCCGATTTATCTAAATTAACCGTGGTCATATCATCACATAAAAAAGAAAGATTACTACTTTTGTAAAGTTCATTGGCTTTAGTTACCATGTCATCTTCTATCTCAATACCTAAAAATTTAGCCTCTCTAAAGTCATGTCTTTTTGCTAGTTTTTGAATAAGTGTACCAGCAGATGAACCTAATTCATAACAAACAGAATCATCTTTAACGAAGTAATCACTTAACTTTGTAATTAATTCATGCCCTTCTTTATAAAGTGGTACTGACTTTGAAACATGCTCTTCAAAATGTTCAACCATGCTCCCATTAAATTTCCAATTCGCATTTTGTGCTTCTATTTTATCACCAGATTGTCCCATTATTAAACCTTATATTAAATTTATATTTATTTATTATATCAAATACATAATAAATATATTATTTTTTACTTATCTTATAGAGATAATGCTCACTTAAATAATGCCCCACCTCTACAAAAGGGTGATGAAATGTTTTATCCTCTTTTTTCATACCCAATTTACCTACAAGCTCTTCAGCTCTAAAGTTATGCACAGACGAGAAGTAAACAATCTCTTCTAAGCCAATCTCTTCAAAAGCATACTTTAAAATAGTTTCTCCTGCTTCTTTCACATAACCATTTTCCCAATACTTATCTTCCATTCTCCAAGCAATTTCAACACAAGGTGAAAAAGGAAACTTCGTTTGAGGAGCATGTAATCCAGCATAGCCAAGAAATTTATTGCTTGATTTCTCTTCCACTGCCCAAAAGCCCCAAGACTTTTCATTCAGTAGTTTACTGAACTTTCGTACTGCATTATTGCTCTCTTCTTTACTTAAAGTTTTAGGAAAGAACTTCATCACTTCTTTATTAGATGTTAAATTTGCATAAAAATCAAAATCAGTTTCTCGCCATTGTCGTAATATTAAATATTGTGTTTCAAGTGTAATCATAGTATTATTATAACGATAAAACAATAACTAAAGAATAAATAAAGATATTTAAGTATAATTAGCTTGTAAATCTAATAAATAATATTAAATATTTTTTAAACAAAGGGAGTCTATGTTTACCATTCACCATGTCGCCTTAAGTGTGTCAAATATGAAAAAAAGCTGTGAATTTTATGCCCTTTTTGGGTTCAAGGTCGCTTATAGTTGGGAGAGTGAAAATAAAGAACTTCAAATTTCACATCTTAAACTAGGAGAAACTTTTTTAGAACTTTTCTGCTTTAAAGAGCATCAAGAAGCACCAAAAAGTTCAAAAGAGCTAATGACCGATTTACCACGCCTTGGCGTAAAACACTTTGGTCTTAAAGTAAAGTCAATCCATGAAACCAAGCAGTTTATGTTAGATAATGGATACAAAGAAGAGATTGAAATCATTAGAGGGAAAACAGAAGTGGATTACTTTTTCATTAAAGACCCAGATGGAATTCTTTTAGAATTCATTCAAGATGATAGAGGACTATAGCATATGGTTAATTCTTGGGGTAAACAACGACGACTAGAAAAGCTCAAAAAAGACAATTATTATTTAATTCTTGCAATGGATCATGCTTTAAGCTCTGGTCCTATTGAAGGAATTCATTCTATTGCCAATGTAAACAAATGGATTAAATTTTCCGAAGAGAATGACCTACCTGCTGTGGTTTTAAACCATCGCTATGTCTATAATTTAGAGGTATTTCATAAAACAAATGTTGTGGTACAAACAATGGGCTTAGCTAAAACTAAAAAATCTATCAATAAAGTTCCTCTTGCTAACATAGAAGAGATGCCTCTACTTGATGCTACGGCTGTTTCTGTGCAAATTAATTTAAATTCAGAAAACCTTGATGAAGCAATGCAAAATATTTCTAATCTTGTTTCTAAGGCAAATCAACTTAACTACCCTGTCCTTTTTATGGTAGGGCATGATGATTGGGAGAGTGCTGAAGAGTTTAACTATGCCATTCGTGTTTGTAATGAACTAGGAGCAGACCTTATTAAAATTCATCTTCCTTCAAATCCTGATGAAGTCAAAAAGATAACACCCTTTGACCCACAAGAACCTGCACTACTTTTAGCAGGTGGAGAAAATATGGAAAACTTTGAAACACGCTTAAAAAGTGCTAAAGCACTTGGTTTTCAAGGTATCTGTTTAGGTCGTAACATTTTTCAAAGTGAAAGTCCAAAAGCAACATTAAAAATTATAGATGATATTTTAAAATAGAACAAATTTAAATATAATATCATTATGAAAATATTAAATAGCGTCACAAAAAACCTAACAGCTAAACGTTTAGCTGACAACTTTATTGCCTTGTTAAGTTTACAATTTATTAACTATGTTTTACCACTTTTTCTCATTCCCTACCTTATCCAAACACTGGGTATGGAAGGATTTGGAATTTATGCTTTTGTCTTTGCCATTGCTACTTATGGTACAAAATTTTCTGACTACGGTTTTGACCTTTCGGCAACTTATCACATCTCTTTACATAAAGACAAGCCCAATAAAATTAATGAAATCTTCTCTTCTGTACTCTTTATCAAATTTATCTTAGCGATAATTTTTTTAGTTTTTTTAACATTGGCTATCTTTTTCATAGATAAACTCTACCTCTATAAAGAGCTATTGTTTCTCTCCTATGGTATGTTTTTAGGCAATATTTTTCTCCCTCTATGGTTTTTTCAAGGCATTGAAAAGATGCGTTTCATCATGTATCTCAATGGCTTTTTAAAGCTTTCACTCTTTGTACTGATACTTCTTTTTGTCAAAGAAAAAACTGATTTAGCAATACTCTTTATGTTGCATAGTATCGCTTCACTTATGGTGGGTTTTTTAGGTCTATATTTGGCATTAAAATATTTTAAAGTAAAGCTTAGCAAACCAAGTAAAGAGCAAATCTATTTTTATCTTAAAGATGGGTGGTACATCTTCACCTCAAAAATTGCCGTAGAGTTTTACAGTACAAGTTCCACCATTATTGTAGGCTTCTTTGTCTCTCCTCTGATTTTAGGCTACTATGCCATTTCGGTTAAAATTATGGCTGCCATTGGTAACCTATTTGACCCCATTAACCGTGTGGTCTATCCTTACTTAGTAGGGGTTTACCAAACATCAAATGACAACTTTGTAAGCCGTAATAAACAACTCTCTTTGGTTATTTTAACCATTATGATTCCCATCTCTTTACTTGTATTTATTTTTGCAGAAAATATTCTTCAAATTGTAACAGGTAAGGAAATCATCGCACCACTTAACCTTTACTTGTTAAAAGTAACGGCGTTGATGCTCATTGTCTTTCCCTATGGAGGGCAACTTACCAACATGATGGTAACCATCAAAGAGACAAAAAGATTAAATAAAATTCTATTTATAGCAGCCTTACTAAACGTACTCTTAGCACCACCACTACTTAGCTACTTTGGTGTGGTAGGTATGATTTGGCTCAATGCTTTTATTGCTTACTTCTTAATCTTTAGTAAGCTTTTCTATATTTATAAAAAAGTTCAACATCAAGAGGATATAGACTAATGCTTCAAAAAGTTTTACAAAAAGCCGTTGAGGCACAACGCTACATTGAAACCATGGACGACGCTCAAAAAAACCGTATTTTACTAGAGATGGCTGATGCTATTTTAGCAAACAGTGAAATCATTTTAGAAGCCAATAAAAAAGATATGGCATTGGCGTATGAAAATAATTTAAATGATGTGGGCTTAGACCGTCTCTCCTTAACGCCTAGTCGTATTATTGACATGGTTAATGTCCTAAAACGCATGACCACCTACCCTAATCCTGTTGGGATTATTCAAGAAGAGCTAGAGACCCATGAGGGATTAAAAGTAAACAAAGTATCTATTCCTTTAGGGGTTGTCAGCATCATATATGAACTACGTCCAAGTATGACCTCTGATGGAGCTGCACTTTGTTTTAAAACAGGAAATGTCTGTGTGCTTAAAGGGGCTGATGATACTGAAAACTCTAACCACGCCATTATTAAAATTTTACATGAAGTCCTTGAAAAGAACAATCTCCCCAAAGAGATTATTACCTTTGTCTTTGATGGTTCAAAAGAGGGCATTGTTAAGCTGGTCAAAGAAGACAGCTATATTGATGCTGTACTCACTAGAGGTGGGGCAATCTTTAACCGTTACATTGAACTACATTCAGTTGTGCCTGTGATTGCCTTTGATAGAGGATTAAATCACATCTACATTGACAAAGAGGCACATCATCGTAAAGCATTAGAAGTTTCAAGAAATTCTAAATGTCTCATTCCCAATGTTTGTAATGCCACAGAAACCCTACTCATACATAAAGCCATCGCTCCTGCTCTTTTACCTAAACTTTACAAGCTCTTTAAAGCTGAGGGAACACAACTCAAAGGGTGTGCTTTAACCCAAGAGATTATTGAGGTAGAAGAGGCAAAAGAGGAAGATTTTCACATTGAATATTTAGCCAACATTCTCAATCTAAAAATTGTTAATTCGATGGAAGAGGCATTACAACATATTGACAAACATGGTTCAGGTCACTCAGAAGCGATTATTACTGAAAATATGCAAACGGCTGAAGAGTTTATGAACCGAGCTGATGCTACCTGTCTCTACCACAATGCAAGTACCAAATTTTCAGATGGTGACACCTTTGGTTCTGGTCCAGAGGTGGGCATTGCGACTAACAAACTTCATGTAAGAGGACCGCTACGTATTGATGCACTCACCACCTACAAATACAAAATGTATGGAGAAGGGACAACACGGCTGACATGGAGTGGCTATTTTACTAAGTTTAGCTTCTTAACGACCCTAGGAATAGGGGTAATGCTTCTACCTACCTTGGCTTCATGGCTGACCATTCCCCTAGCATATATGGCAAGTAAAGCAAACTTCTCACTCGTTTTGGTCATTTTATTTTTAATTCCTCTCTTAACAATGGCAGGACTCTATGCAAAATTTAAACTAGCAAAATCACACAATAGCCTCATAAAATGGTTTGCTAAAGCATTTTATGTGCATTCAGAACAGCTCATAAGACTTGAAAAAAGATTTGAGAAGTTTCCTAAAATATCAAACTACTTAGTTAGTAATCTCAAAGGACTAAAACAGTTTATATCTTTGCCTTCAGCACTAATGAAACTTCCTAAAAAAGCTGTTATTGTTTTTACTGTCATGCACTCAATATTTTGGGTACTTTTAGGAAGTTTCATAGGAAGTATATTAACTTTACTCTTTTAATTTTTGTCCCAACCATTGTGGATAAGAAAATCTATTGTCAAAACCTTGATAGATGGTTAAATAATTAGCTTGATAGTCCCAATTATGAGAACCAATACCCCACTCACTGTCTTCGGTGGTATTAAGAGAATAAAAATAACCACCATCTTTTAAAACTCTTTGGGTCTCTTTTAAATAGTAGTCCAAATACTCCTTAGACATAAACGCCAAAGAAGAAGCATTAACCACCACATCAACACTTTTAGGCTTTAAATAGTCCAATACAAAAGGAGGGATAACAATAAAATCATACGCCTCAATCATCTCATCTAAATTATCTAAATGAGGATAAATATCTTCTAATAGTGCAATTTTTTTATTGGGAAAGTTATATTTTAAATAATATGCTGTTAAAAATAGTGTTTCAGGTAAATCTAAAAGTATTTGACACGCATTGGGGGTATAGGCACTTAAAAGTCGTGCTGAACCTCCAAAACCACACCCAATGTCCAAAATCACTTCTCGTTTCTCTGAAGAGAAATCAATATGACTCACCAAATCATGGGTGACAATCATATGTTGTAAAAGCTGTTCTGTTAATTTTTTACCTCGATAGTGTAGCGTACGATAGTTTCCTGCTGTACTCTCTGACAATGAAGATAAAAGCTCTTTGTCAATTTTACTTGCATATCGGTGATACTCCAACACCAAATCAATGGCATCTAAATAACTTTTAACATAAGTGTCTTCATCAGAGATATAGGGGTATTGATTGTTAAAAATCTTACCATAAACTAAGGGATCGGCTCTAAAGTTTTCTAACTTCTCTTTAATAATTTTATTGTTTTCATCAAAAAATATTGCTCTAAATTCCGTGGAAATTCTATCCCATTCTGTTGAGATGTCTTTTTCATTGGCATCATGATTATAAGCCAATAAAAATGAGTTGGCTATTTTTTCATAATAGGCTTCTTCAATGCTAGGCTTTGTCGTGTTTATCATCGGTGATTTAGGATAAAGCAGTTTATTTGAACCCTGTTTATAAAGCATTTCATAGTCTATGACCTCATCAAAACCATCAATTTTAATGCTCTTTTTAAATATTTTATCTTTTGTAATAAGGGCAATAAACTCTTTTAAGCCAAAGAAAAAACGCCCTATTAGTGAATAAAAAAGCATTGATTCATAAGGACAACGATGTGCCTTTGTACGATGTAAAATAAATTGTGATGCTTTCTGATAAATGATTTGATTGTAAAGTTCAATCAAAATACGTCTAAAAAAGACCAAGCGTTGTTTAAACCATTTTAAATATGTCATAAATAATCCTTCATAAATTAAAAAATAGAAAGTTGCAACCAATATGTAAATGCATACATATTATAAAGAAATAGGAAAAAATAAGTTCCCTCCTTAATATGTTTAGGTAAATAGCTAATAGAGACAATAATTAATGGCATTATCAAGGCTACATATCTCACAGCAAAAACACCCAAAACCGATGAGAAAAAGAAATAACTCATAATCATAATCGCGTAAGCAACTAAAATCCGTTGTCGTTTATCTGTGAAATCCCCAAAAGTTCCAATAATAAAAGCAATAATCATCCATGAGATAGAGTAGGCAAGGGAACTTCCTCCAATATATTCATCATAACCAGCATGTCTATCTCCAATAAGCGTAAGTATGACTGTCAGCCCATATTTCATAAAAAGAGCAATAAAAATACCAAAGACTAAAGCAATAAAATAGTATTTGTAATCTTCCACACGACTGTTATAATAATAAAGAAGAAAGAAAAAAAGGTAAAAAAGAGGCATAGAAGCATGAATCATCAATGCAATAACTAACAATATTGAAAGTAATATTTTTGAATGATTTTCACGTAAAAAGTAATCGTATGCGATTAATACAATACCAAAAGCCAAAGCACTCCTCATCTGAGCTAAAAAGAGATCAACCATCATCGGATTAACCAAAAATATCATGCCCATGTACCATGGCACACGTTTGAGTAAAAAAGAGATATAAAGAAAAACTGTCACAGCAGAGATAAAATAGAGTGCCCCACGATAATAATCACTAGAATATTGACTTATAAACAACATTATCTGTTTCCAAATAGGTTCACTAAGTACCCAGTTTATCCCCGTAGGATTTCCTTCAAAACCTCCTCTATGAAGATAAACCAGACGAGCAGTATAAGCGTAAATATCCTCTAACTCCTCTCCATAAAACTCTACCCAAGGAATTAAATAGATAAAAACATAAGCATAGAGTAAAGAGAATATCCAATTACTCACTCTATCATTAATCACTTAAAACTCCTTTTTTATGATAGATACCAAAATCACTAGGCACACTTACTTTTAAATCATTAAAAATTTTCCCAGCGATTAATTTTCCTACTTGGGGTCGATAATGACTTGTTTCATAATAATTAGTATTGTCATTAGTCACACTATTATAACCACTAAAGTCATAAAAACTTGTTATCTTAGCAATATCGTTGAGGTATCTATGATAATCTTTTAAAACAAAGGTATCCATCATGTTTTTATTATGTGGGGTGGTAAATAGATAAAGTTTGATGCCCTCTTTTTGACATAAATTAACAATTCTTTGAAGTGCTTTTTTGTCTTGAAACTCTTTTGTATAGTGAATAACTCTTCTATTTTTAATATGAAAACATTTTTTATTTTTTACATATTTTGTTGCATTCTCAATTAATGCTTTTTCACGATAAGGCACACGCCACACGCCACGCTTTAAATCATAAGTTTTTAACACTTTTTCTGAAAAATTTGTCTCAAGCGTACTTTTTACATTAAGAGGGAAAAAGCCCAAAAGGTATTTGGCATAAAAAAGTGTTAAAGAGGTATTCAGTACATCAGGATGCAAAAGGCTTAAATAATCATCGCTATCTTGTCCATAATCATTCATATTATCAATGTCAAGCTGAAGTACTAGGGTTTTAATCGCATACTTCTCTTTAACAAAGTACTCCAAATGCTTTAAATAATCATAAAGATTTGCTGAACTTAAAGTGAAATTATAAAATTTACTTTGAGGAATATACTGTTCAAAAACTTTAGGTTCAATAACGCCTATTCTACTTGAACCAAAAAGGTAAGCATTGTATTTTTGATGATTCTCTTGAAGATAATCTACTTTCACAAAGCGTTCATTCATCTGTAACTGATGGTCGAAAAACTTTGACTTAAACACACCAAAAGGGTCAATAACATAGTTGATTAGTGCTAAGACAAACATATTGACAAAAAGAACCAAAAAGACAACAGCTAACCATTTTTTATTACTCATTTCTCCTCTTTCCTAAAAATTAAAATACAAAAACTCTGAAACTTTATTCAAAGAGATTATGCCAGCAGTTAAAATAAACCCTGTAAAAAGTGCTGTTTGAAGATTTAAACTAAAAGTCTCTGCCTTTTGAAGAGAATTTTTACAATACAAAAGGATAAGCAATACCATAGGCATCCAAATTAAGATTTCCATATACCAATAAAAAAATCCAAACTCAACTCCTTTGTCAGCTAAAAATCCAAGTTTTGATTCTAAAAATCGAGGAAGTACCACATTGTTTAAAGAGAACATTGAGCTTAAAACTTTAATCGCATCGTCCCACTCTTGGGCTCTAAAAAATACCCAGGAAATGTTAATAAAATTGAAAGTAATAAACCACGCTAGCCATCTCCAAAGTCTAAATCCTAACTTTTTCCACATTCGATGTACCACTAAAGCCATGCCGTGAAGAAAACCCCAAAAGACAAAAGTCCAACCTGCACCATGCCAAATCCCACCTAGAAGGAAAGTAATCATTAAGTTAGCATAGGTAATAACTTCTCCTTTTCGACTCCCTCCTAAAGGAATGTAGATATAGTCTCTCAAAAATCGGCTAAGCGTTATGTGCCAACGTCGCCAAAAATCTTGAATATCTAAGGCTTTATAGGGTGAATTAAAGTTAGAGGGAAGCTTTATATTAAAAAGTAAGGCGATACCTATTGCCATATCGGTATAGCCTGAAAAATCAAAATAGAGCTGAATGGTATAAGACAAAGAGGTAAACCACGCCGCAAAGAGGTTGAGTGTTTCAGCCACATCAAATCCTCTTGTTGCCCAAACAGCAAAAGTATCGGCAATGACTACCTTTTTAAACAATCCTATGGAAAAGATAAAAACGCCTAATGTAATGTTTCGTAAATTAATATGGCTATTTTTAACATTGGCAAATTGAGGCATCATCTCTTTATGATGCACAATTGGACCTGCAATAAGCTGTGGAAAAAAAGTTACAAAAAGAGCATAGTTTAAAAAATTATCCTCTTTCACCTCTTTACGATAAGCATCAACCAAATAAGAAATCTGCTGAAATGTAAAAAAAGAGATGGCAAGAGGAAGTGCTAAATGCAAAAGCGTTATGTCTGAACCCAAAAGTAAATTTATATTGACCATAAAAAAATCATAATATTTAAAATAACCCAAAAGTGCTAAGTTTATAGCAATTCCTATCAATAAGATAATTTTATTATGCTTCTCTTGCTTGGCTAAAATTTTAGAAAACCGATAGTTAAATAGCATTGAAAGCAATATAAGTGGCAAATAAATAACATTCCACCAAGCATAAAAAAAGAGTGAACTCCCAATAAGAAAGAGTTTAGAGAGCTTATAGTATTTTTGATAATTCAAATAAAAATATAACATAAAAGTCAAAGGTAAAAAAGCAAAAATAAATTCATAACTATTAAATAACATACCAAACCCATATAAGACTATTTTTTAGGTAAAAATTATAACAGAATTATGTTATTATTTGATAAAAAGGCTTATTACATGAAATTGATCTTAATTATATTTATTATATTAATAAACCCACTTTTTGCCAAAGAAAAAAAACTTATCTTAGCAGAGGGAGAGGGGTGGTTTTCTCATATGGCAAGGAATATGGTTCCCAATCACAAATATATCGAGAAACTACCATTTTCAGGTTTTACTGTTGTTGGAAACAGCTATACAAATTTGGTCATGAAAAAAGGAGAAAAGCTAAGCTACAACGATATTTGGAATGAACTAAAAGGCATGAAAAATCTTTACAAAAACAAAGAGATTTTTTTACAAGTAAATATCCATTTTCCTGCTGACTATTGGGACAACAAAGCTTGGGAGCAAGTAAGCAAAAACTTTGCATTGGTGGCACAAGTAGCTAAAGACTTGGGTGCAAAAGGCATTGTTTTTGATGATGAACCTTACAGCACCGAAGCACAAAAAATGCTCAACTTCAAATTTCCAAGCAAAAAAGAGATTAAAAAAAACCCTAAAAAATTCACACAATGGGAAAAAGATGGAGCTGAGTGGGCGTGGGTTGATGAGAACGCCTATCGTAATCCACGATATACCTTTAAAGAACATGTCGCAAAAGTAACTTTACGATTTAAAGACATTATGTCTCGTATGGTCAAAGCCTATCCAAATCTTACCATGCTTGTCTATTTGGGTCCTTCTTTATCGCATGAAAATTCTAATAAAAATTATCCCATTATTATTAATATGGGACTACCTAGAGAACATGAACTTCACGGTGCAATTTTTACAGGATTAAAGCAAGGCTTAGGAAAAAATGCCTCTTTGCATGATATGGGTGAAAGCTATAAGTACCGAAAAAACAAACATTTTGGATTTGCCTATCAATGGCGAAAATATGACATAGCACAAGACAAATATAACAATGATTTAAACCCAAATCATCAATGGATTGTTCCTAAAAGTGAACGTGCTAATTGGGCAAACGAGGTAGGTGTTGGATTTATGGTCTATAATATTCCTCAAAAGAGTGATTATCCAGAGTATAATACAATGCACACTTCAAGTATGCAAGACATAGGTAATACTATTAAAAAAGCCCTTCACTATTCAGATGAGTATGTTATTTACTATTGTCATAAACAAGATTGGCTTTACCCTAATCATAAATTTCCACTACCTAAAGGGTGGATGAAAATGATGCAGGAGATTTATGCTAAAAAATAGTAGCCAAAAGAGGATTATTCTGGGAAATATTGTCACACTCTTTACCCTGCAAGGGCTTCAATACCTCATACCTCTTATTTTATTACCTTATCTGGTACATATTTTAGGCATTGCTTATTTTGGACTACTCTCTTTTGCCACAGCAACCATTGCCTTTTTTCGCTCAACCGTTGCCTATGGATTTGACTTTACAGGCACACAACAGATAGCCCTTCAAAAAGAAGACACATCAGGCTTAAGTGATATTTTATCTTCTATTCTTATGGTAAAACTACTTCTTGTGGGTATTACCCTTTTTATTTTAATGATTTTAATCTTTAGTCTTGAAAAAATCTCCATTGAGAGTAGCCTTTTTCTCTATACTTTTCTAGTCGTTTTAGGCGATGCTCTTTTTCCTACATGGTTCTTTCAAGGTATGGAAAAGATGAAGTTTATTACATTCTTTCGAACAATTCAGAGAGTTATTGCACTTATTTTAATTTTTCTGTTTGTCACCACACAAGAAGATTATCTTCTTGTCCCCTTAATAGAAGGCGTTTTAGCTATTATGGCTGGTCTTGGTTCTCTACTTTATATTAAAAAAGAGTTTAATGTATCTCTTACAATACCTCAAAAAACAAATATCATATTTCAAATAAAAAATAGTTGGCATCTTTTTCTCTCACAAATTGCAGTGCATTTTTATACAACGATGAACATTTTTGTATTAGGCTTAATGGCAGACAACACAACTGTGGGCTACTACGCTTTAGCCTACAAACTTTTTTCTGTTATTAAAGAACTTTTTACTCCTGTAAACAAAGCTATTTTCCCTTTTCTTTCTAAAAAATATTTAGAGCATAAAACAGACTACTATAAACTGATTAAAAAAATATCTTTATGGTATCTATTGGCGTTAATTATTATTGCTTCTTTAAGCTATGTTTTCGCATCAGAAATAGTGAGTTTAGTGTCAGGAAAATCTATTGAGCAGACAGCTTCGCTACTAAAAATATTTGCAATATCACTACTCTTTGCCATTGGACCACTCTACTCTTTGCTTCTTGTTATTAAATCAGACAATAAGAAACTGTCAGTAATTACCTTTAGATGTATGATTTTAAATTCCATACTACTCTACCCCTCTATCTACTATTTTGGTATTGTGGGATTAAGTTATCACTTTTTGATTGTACAACTTTATCAAGCGTACTTGCAAATAAAATTTAACAAAGAGATATGGAATTAGGAGAAATAAGCCTCTTTATAAATTTGTGCAATTTTTTTAATAGAGAACGCTTGACTCTGCTCAAAGGCTTTAGCTTCATACTCTTTTTTTAGATTATTGTCT
>JALSQB010000060.1 GCA_026985655.1 Campylobacteraceae bacterium
ACTCCATAAAGAATATAGTGAATAATATTATCTGCTGGCATCATAAATCCTTTGTGTTAATTTGTCGTCTATTATAGTCTATTTATACTGAACAATGTCTCTAGGCTCTTTGGCTTCAAAAGCGTAACCCAAAAGGGAGATGGCTTTAGCATGGAGTAAAATACGTTTTGAACGGGTAACTGAACCGTAACGCTCATCGCCTACAATGGGGTGACCAATACTAGAGAGATGCACCCGAATTTGGTGGGTTCGTCCTGTCATAATTTCTATCTCTACTTTAGATTTTTTCCCTTGAATCTCCATAGGCTTTACAATGGTAATGGCAGGTCGTCCGTGTTCTTCGTCTATTTCAGAAAATGCCTTTCCTCCCTGTTTGTGGGTTCTAATGGGTGCATCAATTTTAATCTCTTCACAAAAGACTCCCTCAACCCATGCCACATAACGCTTTTTTACTTTTCGTTGTTTAAACGCAACAATTGCATCTTGTAAAAAATCCTCATTTCTTGCTAAAAGCAGTACCCCTGAGGTGTCACGGTCAAGTCTATGAATAAGCTCGGTTTCATCTTCTTCAATGGCTTCGGCTAACTCATAAGTGTCCAAAAGTGCTGGTTTGTTAATGGCGACAATGTTCTCATCTTGATAGATAATTTTTACTTTATCTAACTCTTCAACCCTAAAAAATGTATCGTTAGGCATTGGGGCTCTGGCAACTTTGATTTTTTTATCTAAAAAATAAACCAATCCACGGTCAATTAAATCTTTTGCTTTTTTGTTTGAAATTCCCTCTTGAACTGCTAGTAATTTGTATGCTTTTTCCATTTTATAACTCTTTTCGTATAGATTCTAATATCGGAGAAATATCCGTTTTTTGTATGATTTTTGTCTTAATCAACTGCCCATGTTGTTGTAGTCGTCTTGCCAAATTCTCTTGGCTTACAATGCTAATGCCCTCAATCATCGAAAAAATATCTCGCTGATTAAAGTAGTGTTCACCTGAAATAATTTTACAACCAAATTGTGCTGCTTCAGCTGCATTGTGTCCACCTACTTTAGCAAATGCCCCACCCAAAATAACAATGTCCGAAATGGCATAAATATTGACCAATTCACCTAATACATCAGCCACAATGATGTCTGAATTTAAAGCTTCATTTTGTGAATATCTATGCCAACTATAATGCTCTTTAGAAGCATAAAATTCAACCAAAGAGGCTACCATGTCAAAACGTTCAGGGTGACGTGGTACTACGATTAACCTCGCTTGTGGTTCTTCTTTTTTTAACGCAACAAACGCTTCTAAAATTAATTGCTCTTCGCCTTCATGGGTACTCGCACCACAAATCAATAAATTTTTAGGTTTCGTTAGCGATTTGCTTGCTTTGGGTATATCTGCTAATTTAATATTACCAATGACTTGAACATTTTTAGCCCCTAAAAGCTCTAAACGCTCTTTGTCTAATGCACTTTGTGCATAAACTTCATCAATATGTCTAAATATCATTTTATAAAACCATGATATTCTTTGATATTTAGGAAAAGAACGGTCACTCATTCGAGCATTAATGAGTAGCGTTTTAGCTCCCCTACTTTTGGCTAATGCAAAAAGTAGATACCAAAATTCAGCTTCCATAACTAAAAGTACTTTTTGAGGTTTTAACCATCTAAAAAGCAAAGGCTCAAAGGGTAAATAACGACTCTGCTCTTTTTGTTTTAAACTTATGGCTTCATAACCTGTTTGAGTAGTTGTACTTAAACGTAAATGTTCTTTAGGTAAAGCATCTAAAAGAGGATAAATCGCTCTGGCTTCGCCAAAAGAACAGACATGAAACCAAATTCCATCTGCATTAAAAGGTTCATTCTTTTTAAGAAAAAACCGTGCAGGCAATGAAATTTTATACTTAATTTTACGCTTTGAAAAAAAATACAAAAAAGGAAGTGCTAAAACATAAAGAGGTGTAATTAGAGCCATATACAGGATAAGAAATACTTTATCCACCATAATAGACTCTTGTTAAATAAGCAAAAACAAAAAAGTGTTTATGCTTCTTCTGTTTGTGCTTCTAAATACATAATTCGTCCACAATGAGGACAAGTAAGTAGTTCTTCTGATTTAATAAGTGTTGAATAAGCACTGTCATTTAGTTTCATGTAACACCCATAACACGCTTGATTTTTTACAGGAACAACGGCTGTATTTTTAGCCCAAACACGAATCTTCTCATAAAAAGAGAGAATTTGCATATCTATTTCCATCGTTTTAGTATTACGCTTTTCAAAAAGTTTCCCTTTATCTGCGTCAATAGATGATAGCTTTTCACCAACTTCAACGGCTACTTTCTCATAGTCAGCATTAATCTCTTCTAGTTTAGCATTGGCTTCTTCAATCTCTAACTCTTTTGATTCGATGATTTTTTGTTGTCTTTCAATTTCAGAATTAGCATGACCTAATTTCTCTTTTGCCAATTCAGCCTCCATTGAAAGTGCTTGCATCTCTTTTTCTGTCTTAATCTCTTTTTCTTTAGCAACACCCAATGTCATCTGCTCATTTAAAGCCTTAATTTGCTCTTCATAAGAAGCTACTGAGGTCTGTGCTTTTTCAATCGTTTCGTTAAGTTCACTAATGATTTCAACAATTTCATCTTTTTTTGCTGCTCTTCTAGCCAATTTTTTCTGTGCTGTTTCAATAAGTGGCGTAAAATCATCAATGGCTTTATCTAATTTTGAAAGTTCAATTAACTCTTCTAAATGTTTATTCAATCTCTATCCTTTGGGGTTTAAACAAGTTTTTGCAGTACCATTTCAAAAAAATACTCTATACTATTTTAAATGGGTTTTGTGATTGCGAAATTATACCCAAAATTCCTAAATTTTTTAACTCTTTTACCATAACATCTACAAAAAACTGTTCGCTCTCGTAGTGACCAATATCGACCATCATCAAATTTTGACTCATCGCTTTGGTAGCATCGTGGTACTTGATGTCACCCGTCAAAAAACAATCGGCATTCACTTCATCTATCAAAGAAGCCCCTGCTCCTGTGGTTAAAGCAATAGAAGTAATTCTCTTTTTAGGAGAAACCACTCTTAGAACTTCTAATCCTAACTTCTCTTTTAAAAGTTTAATTAATTCATCTTTTGACCAAGAGCCTGTTGTTTTACACACAAAATCATCTTGCGATTCTTTCTTAAATCCTAATACTTTCTCAAAAACATAGCTATTAAGATGTGTTTTATCAAAATTAGTATGCATCGCAATGAGTGAAAGATTTTTTTTGACCATTATCTCTAACAGATTAGCAGGGTATTTAGAAAAATCCAATGCTTTTAATCCACTAAAGATTAAAGGGTGATGCACAATAAACAGAGTATTTTCTTTAGCACTCTCTAAGCTCTCTTTATCTAAATCTAAACCCAATGCAATATGCTCAAATTCTCGGTTCATCTCACCTACAAGAAGACCTGAATTATCCCATTTTTCTTGTAGAGAAAAAGGACTTAGCTTGTCTAATTTCTCATATATTTCTAATATTTTCATAAGTTTTACGCGTTCACACGCTTATTTCTATCTGCTTCTTGCTCTTTATACAACTTAGCACACCCCGTTGAGAGTTCACGAACCTTTAAGATATAGTTTTGTCGTTGTGCTTGTGAGATGGCTTTTCGTGCATCTAGCACATTAAACGCATGACTTGCTACCATACATTGGTCATAAGCAGGAAGAGGTAACCCAGCTTCTAAACAGAGTTTACATTCAGCCGAAGCATCATCAAAATCTTTTAAAAGTTTCTCTACATTTGCCACTTCAAAATGGTATTTACTAAACTCATACTCACTCTCTTTGTGAACATCAGCATAGGTAGTTACCTCATCGCCTTGTCTGTTCCAAACAATGTCAAATACAGATTCAACCCCTTG
>JALSQB010000061.1 GCA_026985655.1 Campylobacteraceae bacterium
GCTAAATCAGCTCGATAGTGTTTTCCTGTTAAGTTAAAGCTTCTGCTTGTGAAAGGGGTAGTTCCTATTTGAGCAAATTTATGACGATGCAACCATATTCTCTGTTTCTGAGAAATGTTTTCCAGATTAAAAGTAACAGAAATGCTACTATGAACATTGGCATCTTTATCTATATAAGTGTTAATATGTAAGTTGTTTTTTTGAAGTCCTAAGAAATCTCTAAATTTTAAGAGTTCATTTAGAGGTGCTGTTCCTTGCTTAAAAAAGTAGTGGTATTTTTCGCCTAAGAAGATGATTTCATTTTTTTGAGGATTGGTGTAAAAAGCAATAATGGTATCTTTGTAGGAGCTAGAACTACTTTGATCCCATAGTCCTTTAGTCACACAGCCCATAGAAGAGAACCAAACCACTGTTATTAGAACAAAACTGCTAAACCAAGTTTTAATATTTTTCATATTTTTTTCCTTAAATAATAAAGTGCATAGATAATCAGCCCCAAACAGAAGAACTGAAAAACATTGAGACCCATTGCTATGTTCTCATACGGTTTCAGAAATTCCCAAAGGAAGCGTTGTATAGCATACAGTAAAATAAATTGATAGAAGATATGTTTTTCAAAGTAAACTCTGTTCTTAAAATAAATTACAACAACATAGATAAAAAAGCAAAACATCGTAAACGACTCATAGAGTTGCACAGGGTGGCGTAAAATACCATCTCCAAAATCATACCCAAAAAGAGAGTCAGTTGCTATGCCATAGGTGTAGTCATCGAGTCCTGAGAGAAAACACCCAATCCTACCAAGAGCAATACCAATGGCTAGAGAGGGAACAAAATAGGCTCCTGTTGAGCCTTTTATCTTAAATATCTTTTTAAATATCTCAATAGTAATCGTCGCCCCAACAATCGCCCCCAAGATAGATTTACCTAAGATAAAATGCTCTTTGGCTTCACTTGTCACATAGAGATTCATTGTTCCTAATACAAAAGCCCCCACAAAAGCCCCTATTAAGGCAATGGTATAGTAGGCATAGCGAAGATTTTCATCTCTTATATGGTGCTGTTGGGGTTTAAATATTTTTAAAGAGAAGTAAGCACCCACCCCATAAGAGAGCAGGTCAAATAGTAGATGTATGTTCATTAGTGCATAAAAGGTGTGGCATTGGCACAATTTATCATCTGTAAAAAGATTAAGATTAAAAACCCACCAATGCTAAGAAAATAGGCTAAACCTACTCTGTTTTTATTTAAAAAAATAAAACTTTTGTATAGTGTAAATCCATAAGCTAAGATTAATATTATGGCTGAAAATATGGCTAAATTTTCATGGCTTCTGTAACCTTGCATAAAGAGAATACTCACTAGAAAAAAAGTGATACCTAAAATGAAGGCTATCGTGCCAAATATATATTTTGTTGTATTGCTGGGTTTCATCGTTTTAATCCTTATTCAAATAAATCATAAGGAAGTATTATAACGATAAAACTTTAAGTAAAATGGGAAGAGAGAAGTGGTGAGCGCGTGATGAAGTAGAACTCCTTCACGCTTTAGCTAATTAAGCTTATTTTTTAGGTGCTTCTTTTGCTTCAGTTACTTCTTCTTTTTTTGCATCAGTAGCACTCTTGGTTTCATCTTGTATGTCAGATGCTTCATCTTTCATTTTAGTGGCTGAGTCTTTCATGTCTTTTGTCATGTCAGTCATTTCATTTTTCATATCTTTAGCTGCATCGGTCATGTCTTTCATCATATCATTCATAGAGAACATACCATCAGCAGAAGCTGTTGAAAGTGTTGTTGCTGTTAAAAGTGCAATTAGTGTAAGTTTGGTCATTGTTAAATCCTTGTGTTATATTTAGGAGTATTATATATGAATTTTTTATAAATAAAACTAAAAATAAGTTATAGATATTCATTATTTGAATAAATGTTATTTATCTATACACTCTTAGCTAATGCTTTGTAACTATTATTTTAGTCAATTATTAAACTAAAATAGAATAAATATAATATATACTTATGAAAATTATAACTTAGAACATAAAAAGGTAAAACTTAATGAAACAAACCATCATAATGGATAAATATCCTATTAGTAACATGGATATTATGCACAGCGAGACAAGCTTTACGAGTGTAGATGAGGTGATTGAACATTTAAAAAGTAAAATCGATGCTCACCCTGTGGCAACTTACATTGCTACATTTGACCACTATGCACACACTAAAGCTTTAGGTGAAGCAGGAGAGATTAGTGAAGATATTTTAGATGCTAAAAATATTATCTGTTGTTTTGGGAAACAGTTGCCAAAACCTACACTTTTAGCTGTTAGACCACGTGCCATAGGTGTTGCTCAAATGGCAGATAGATTTGTTGTGAGCTTCCTTGATGCTCCCAATGCACAAGCACATGAATTTATGGTTTCTTGGGTTAAAAGTATTGCAAATAAATAAGTTTTTAGGAGAGTAAGATGAAAAAAGTTTTGGTTTTAGGTGGAGGTTTTGCAGGTGTAGAATCAGCTATTTATCTAAAAAAACAAGAGGGTTTAGAGGTAACATTGGTCAGTGACCGTGATTATTTCTACATCTATCCTACTTCTATTTGGATTCCAACAGGGGAAACCACAAAAGAGAAAATATCGGTTCCTTTAAATCAACTGGGAGAAAAACATGGCTTTGAAGTCATAGTAGATACCGTTGAAGCTTTGAACGCATCAGACAAAGTAGTAAGTCTGAAAAGTGGTAAAATATTAGATGATTATGACTATATTGTTGTGGCACTTGGACAAGATAAAATTCAATCCAAAGGTATCGAAAACACCCTTTCTATTTGTGGAAAACCCGAAGATGCTGTTGCCTTAAATTTGAAGCTAGAAGCACTGGTTGCTAAAGGTTCAGGAAGCATCGCCATTGGTTTTGGTGGCAATAAAAAAGATAGCTCAGCCGTGCGTGGGGGTCCAGCATTTGAGGTACTCTTTAACATCGATACCATGCTAAAGAAAAAAGGTATTAGAGAGAACTTTGAACTAACATTTTTTGCTCCCATGGAAAAACCTGGGCAAAAAATGGGTGAGAAAGCTTTGCTCATGATGGATAAAATGTTTAACATGAAAAATATTCAGAAAAAAGTGGGTTCTAAAATCACTGCGTTTGAAGAGAAGCGTATTCTTTTTGAAGATGGCACACAAATAGCTTCTGATTTAACCATGTTCATTTCAGCTGGTAAAGGACATTCGGTATTGGAAGCTTCTGATTTACCATTAAGTGATGCTGGTTTTGTACTTACCAATGAATTTAATGAAATAGAAGGCTTTGAAGGTGTTTATGCCATTGGAGATTCTGCCTCACTAATGGGACCCGAGTGGAGAGCCAAACAGGGGCATGTTGCTGAAGTAATGGCAAAAAATGTTGCGTACAATATCTTTCAACATGCTCAAAAAATAGACTCTAAACGCTCGTATAAAGAGCATTTAAATATTTTATGTGTAATGGATACAGGGGATGGTGCAGCCTTTGTCTATCGTGATAACAAAGGTGGAAAAATAATTCCTATGCCTTTTGTGGGTCACTGGATGAAAAAGGCTTGGGGTTGGTATTGCCGTCACTCTAAGTTAGGTCATATTCCTCGTATTCCTGGAATGTAATTTTTAAGCTAAATTGGTTATATTTTCATATGATTCATTTAGCCTCAAATTCAAGCAGTAGAGCCTTACTGCTCAAAAAATTTAACATCAATTTCAAACAAGAAGCTCCTCTTTATGACGAAGAGCTTATTCAAACTAAAAATGCCAAAGATTTCGCCTACATAGCGAGTAAAGGTAAACTTGATTCTGCCATTAAAACATTTGGATTAGAAACGCCTCTGCTCACTGCCGATTCAGTCATACTTTCAGCCAATGGAGA
>JALSQB010000062.1 GCA_026985655.1 Campylobacteraceae bacterium
GATTGCAACGTATGGACGCAGGAGGAAAAATTATTATTGATGACTCTTTTAACGGAAACATAGATGGCATGATGGAAGGCTTTACTTTGGCTTCTACTTATGAGGGGCGAAAAGTTGTCATTACCCCTGGGCTTGTAGAGGTAGATGATGAGTTTAACATCCAAGTTGCTCAAAAAGCTGATGAAGTTTTTGATGTAGTAGTCGTAACTGGTGACTTAAACTATGAGATTTTTAAAGCACATGTCAATGCTGATAAATTGGTAAAACTAGAGAGTAAAGATAAGATGCAAGAGATGCTTATTGAGCATACAAAAGCAGGAGATTTAATTCTCTTTGCAAATGATGCACCGAGTTTTATATAAAATTATGCTACTATTTTTTAATTCATTAAAAAAAGGAAATTAATATGGGATTATTTGACGGACTATTTGCCTATTTTGATAAAAGTTCTTTTATTACTATTTTTGTATTGGGCTTGCTTTCTGTTTACTTGTTTATTGTACTTTGGATTTTTATCTATCGCTATTTTTCATTAAAAAGTAAAATGGCTAAAGAGAGCTATTCGTTAAAAAAACTCTATATGGGACGTACTAAAACGGTTGAAAAAAATTCGCTTCTTCACCCTTTTTTAGCCAAAGTACTCATTCCTAATCAAGCCATCTTTTTAGTGGCTAAAAATCAAGCCATTCAGTCTGCAACAAGTGGTTTAACGGCTTTGTCTATCATAGCTTCAACCTCTCCATTTATTGGTCTTTTTGGTACGGTTGTTGCCATTTTAGAAACATTTTCAAAGCTTGGAACACAAAGTGGAACGTCCATTGCCATTGTTGCTCCTGCCATTTCAGAAGCCTTAGTAGCCACAGCTGCTGGTATTGCTGTGGCTACTTTTGCTTATACTTTTCATTTGATTTTAAAACGAAAAGCCTATGAGTTAAATGTGCTATTAGAGAGTCAAGCTGACTTAATTCTTTCTCAAAAGGCTTAAGCATGTATGAATGGGATGAAGCACCCGATTTAAATATTACGCCTCTCATTGATGTAATGCTAGTTCTTATGGCAATCTTTATGATTACCATTCCTGTGATGCATTATGAAGAAAAAATCAACCTCCCCGATGGTTCTAAAAGTGCCTCTGTTTCTGATGCTAAAGCTTTAACCATTAGAATTACCAAAGATTTAAGTGTCCATTACAAAGATGACACTTTTTCTTTAGAAACATTTCCCGATGCCTTCAGACTCAAAACAGGTGACATTAACAAAGAGCAAGTTGTTTTCATCAATGCCGACAAAGAGATAGCCTATGAGCATGTCGTCTTTTTGTTAAAAGTGGTGAAGCAGAGTGGCTTTAAAAAGGTCTCTTTGCTTACGCAGTAGGGTGTGATTGAGTAATATACAGGGCGTTTTATTTTTATTTAATTGCTCTATGGCTTATGCTTTGCGTGGAGAGTAGCTTTTTGATTTTTTATGATGGGTAGGGTATATTTTTAAAACGCCTCATACCTTCAAATAATCAGCTCTTTTGGATACAATGCCATAAAAATTTAAACCTATTTTAAGGGCAAGATATTGGCAACAACTACAAAAATAATCAAACAACTATTAGAAGAACGTATTTTAGTCATTGACGGGGCAACAGGTACACAGATTCAAAACTTAGAAATCCCACAAACAGCGTGGTTAGATGACAAAGGCATAGACCAAGAGGGGTGTAACGAACTACTTAATGCCACAGCTCCTGAACTTATGCGTGAAGTGCATCACGCCTATGCTAAAGCTGGAGCAGATATTATTAAAACCAATACCTTTGGAGCGATGCCTTGGGTACTTGATGAGTATGATATGGGGGAACGTGCTTATGAACTTTCCAAAGCTGGAGCAGAGATAGTCAAAGAGGTTTGTAATGAGTTTTCCACACCTGAAAAACCACGCTTTGTTTTAGGCTCAATTGGACCTGGAACAAAACTACCTAGTCTTGGACATATTCATTACGATGAGATGTATGAGGGCTATAAGATTACAGCAGAAGGACTCATTGACGGTGGTTGTGACATCTTTATGTTAGAGACTTGTCAAGACCCTTTACAGATAAAAGCAGCCCTTCACGCTTGTCAAGATGCCAATGAAGCCAAAGGGGTAGAACTGCCCATTATGATCTCGGTTACCATTGAGCTAAGTGGGTCGATGCTTATTGGAACAGATGCCACAACCATTGTGACCATTTTAGAGCCGTTTGACATTTTATCTTTGGGCTTCAACTGTGGAACAGGACCTGACCAAGTTAAAAAGCATTTGCGAACATTGAGTGAACTTTGTAGCATTCCTATTTCGGTTCATGCCAATGCAGGACTTCCTCAAAACAGAGGAGGTTACACCTACTACCCTATGGGACCTGATGAGTTTACCCAAAAGCAGTTAGAGTTTACAGAGTTTGATGGGGTTAGCTTTTTGGGTGGATGTTGTGGAACAACCCCTCAACATATTAATGCCTTGCAAAAAGCAGTTTCAACACTCAAACCTAAAAAGCCTAGTGGAAGTATTGAGCCTAGTATCGCTTCACTCTTTAACACGACTGAACTCTTTCAAGAACCAGCACCACTGCTTATTGGAGAGCGTTCAAACTCCACAGGGTCTAAAGCCTTTAGAGAGCTTATTATCGCTTCTGATTATGATGGAACACTGACCGTAGGACAAGCCCAAGTTCGTGATGGCGCACACTGTCTTGATGTAAACGTTGAGTTTGCAGGTCGTGATGGGGCGAAAGATATGAAAGCGATTATGGAGCTTTACAATCAAAAAATCCCCTTGCCACTGATGCCAGATGCTACGCGTGTTCACACGATGGAAGAGGGCTTAAAGTGTATTGGTGGAAAACCTATTATCAACTCTGTAAACCTTGAAGACGGGGAAGAAAAGTTTCACGCCATTTGTAAATTGGCTAAAAAGTTTGGAACGGCTTTGGTCTGTCTTACCATTGATGAGGTGGGAATGGCAAAGACCAAAGAGGATAAAGTTGCCCAAGCAGAACGCATGTATGACATGGCTGTCAATGGTCACGGCATAGACCCTAGAAACTTAGTGTTTGACACACTAACCTTTACCGTAGGTTCTGGTGATTTAGAGTATAGAGATGCAGCCATTCAGACGCTTGAAGCGATTCGAGAACTGCACAAAAGACACCCAGAAGTGGGTTCAACTTTAGGACTCTCTAACATCTCTTTTGGGCTAGATGTCCACGCACGACGTTTTTTAAACTCGGTCTTTTTACACCACTGTTTAGAAGCAGGGCTGACAACGGTTATTATTAATGTTAAGCATATTGTACCTCTTTCAAAGATGAGCGATGCTGACCGTGAGATTTGTGAAGAGCTACTCTTTAACCCTGATGACCAATCACTCTTTAAGTTTATAGAACACTTTTCTGATGTTAAGATAGAAGATGAGGGTGCAGATGAAGCCTATGAAGCGTTATCGCAAGAGGAGAAAATCAAAAAACTCCTTATGGACGGCGATAAAGAACGCATGATACCTCTAGTAGAAGAGGCACGACATAATCTTAACCCTGATGACATTGTAAACGTCATACTCATTGATGCTATGAAAGTAGTAGGAGAGCTATTTGGTTCTGGGCAGATGCAGTTGCCCTTTGTACTTCAAAGTGCAGAGACTATGAAAGCTACGGTAGATTACCTAAACCCTTATTTAACCAAACAAGAGAAAGAGACCGATACGACTTTAGTGGTTGGAACAGTTAAAGGTGATGTGCATGATGTTGGTAAGAACTTAGTTGATATTATTTTAAGTAATAATGGCTTTAAAGTCATTAATGTAGGGATAAAAGTACAACTAGAGACCTACCTAGAGACGATGGAAGCAAACAATGTTCAAGCTTTGGGTATGAGTGGGCTTTTGGTAAAATCGACAGCCGTGATGAAAGAGAATCTTGAAACTTTGACTGAAATGGGCATTGAAATTCCTATTTTACTCGGTGGTGCAGCATTGACGAGAGGATTTGTAGATGATTTTTGTCGCCCTATTTATAAAGGGCCAATATTCTATTGTCGTGATGCTTTTGATGGGGTAATTGCGATGAGCCGTATTGAAAAATACAATGAAGACAATTCAGTAGGACTTGACACACGTCTAGCAGGAGATATGAGTGAACGGGTTAAAAAAGAGGTGAAAGAGATTATTATCCCTCCATTTGAAGAGATAAAACAACCCGAACATGTAGCCGTGCCAACGCCACCATTTTGGGGTCGAAGAGTCTTACAAAAGAAAGACCTTGATTTGAACATGATTTTTGATTGGGTAAACCAAAAAACAGTCATTAAAATGCATTGGGGCTACAAACGTGCTAAAATGGGTAAAGAGGCTTACGATAAACTCTTAATTGATAAAGTTTATCCTGCTTATGACCGTCTAAAACAAGAGTTTATTGACAAAGATTTGTTTGACCCAACGATTATTTATGGCTACTACCCTTGTCGAAGTAACGACCAAGAACTCTACTTATTTGATGAAAGTGAGGGGTGGAACATAGATGAAAATGCTTCAAGAGAGCCGTTTGATGAGGTAAAAGATAGACACACTGTTAAGTTTGAGTTTCCAAGACAAGGGAAAAAACCACACAGAGCGTTATCTGACTTTTTCAGACATGACCGACACGACATTATTGCTTTAACCTGTGTGAGTGCAGGGGCAAAATTTTCAGCCTATGAAAAAGAGCTTTACGACAAAGGCGAGTACTTAGAGTACAACATGGTTCACGGTTTTTCAGTGGAACTTGCCGAAGCCCTAGCCGAAGTAGCCCACAAACAGATACGAATGGATTGGGATATTTTAAAAGAGGACGAAGGAGCAAACCTGCGTGATGTACGAATGAGACGCTACCATGGTTCACGTTACTCATTTGGTTACCCTGCTTGTCCAGATTTGGAAGCGAGTCGTGAGCTGTTTGATGTGTTAAAACCTGAAGAGTTTGGCATTGAATTAAGTGAGACATTTCAGATACACCCAGAGCAGAGTACCAGTGCCTTAGTGGTGCATCACCCTAAGGCGAGTTATTATGCTGTGTAGATCAAAAGCTAAAAATTAAGATGGGGTTTTAATAACCCGTCTTCCCCATAAGAAACGTTTTTTATAAAAAGGTTTCTTTTTAAAGCTTGTAATAATCACGCGTTTTTTAGCTGAACTAGCATGAATAAATTTTCCATCTTTTAAGTAAATTCCCACATGATTGACTTTACCTAAATAGTGTTTGTGTGTATCAAAAAAGACCATGTCACCTTCTTTTAAATCTTTATATTTTATGTACTCTCCTACTTTTGCTTGATCACGTGAAACTCTAGGAATTTTAATGCCAGTAGTTTCTTGAAAGACCTCTTTTGTAAACCCAGAACAGTCAAAGTTTTGAGGTCCTGTTGCTCCCCAAACATATTTATGTCCAAGTTTGGCTTTGGCATATTTGGCTACTTTGTCTCTTTTTGAAATTTTGGCAACTGTTTTTTTATGAATTACTTTTTTAGAAACTGTTTTTTGGGAAACTGTTTTTTGAGAAATGGCTTTTGTGCAAACAAGCTTTTGAGAAATTATTACAGGAGGAAGAAAAACTTTAGGGGTAGTGCTTAGTGCTTGAACTTTTTGTAGTGCAACTTTTACTTGTTCTTCTTCATTCCAAATAGTATATTGTGAGGATAGAGGCAATTTTTTTTGAGGAATTGTGGAAGTAAGGGTAAGAACAGAAGCTTTTTTAGTACTATTGTTTTTAGTGCTATTATGACTACCTATATAGATAAATATTAGAACTTGTAGCAATAAAATATTTAAAAGAATTTTTCTTGTGATACTCATGTGTTCTCCTTATTAATAAATAAAAACATAAATAAACCTACATAAATGATACACTTAATAGCCTTTTATATTATTTAAAACAGAAATTTTACTAGATTTTGTTATAATTTTAAAAATATTTTTAAGGTCTAATAGATGAGAGCATTGTTAAGCGTTAGTGACAAAAATGGTGTAGTAGAATTTGCACAAAGTTTAGAGAAAATGGGTTGGGAGATTATTTCAACAGGTGGAACGTATAAGAAGTTAAATGAAGCTGGTGTTAAAGTAATTGAGATAGATGAAGTTACCAAATTTCCAGAGTGTTTTGAAGGACGAGTGAAGACACTTAACCCTTATGTTCATGGGGGAATTTTACATAAACGTGGCGATGCAGGACACGTAGCACAAGCTAAAGAGCTAGGTGTTGAGGGCATTGATTTGGTGTGTGTAAACCTTTACCCATTTAAAGAGACCATTGAGCGTACTGAAGATTTTGATGAGATTATTGAAAATATTGATATTGGTGGACCGACTATGGTGCGTTCATCTGCTAAAAATTTCAATGATGTTTTAATTGTTACCGATGTTTCAGATTACGATGTAGTAATAGAAGCTTTAGAAAATAAAACAGATAACTTAGAATTTAGACGTAATCTTATGATAAAAGCGTTTGAACATACGGCTAGTTATGATGCGATGATTGCCAATTATATGAATGGTCGATTTAATGACGGTTTTGGAGAGTATCAGTTTATTACAGGTAAGAAATCTTTTCAAACACGTTATGGAGAAAATCCTCATCAACAAGGGGCATTGTATGAGTTTGACAATCACTTTACTCAGAACTTTAAACAATTAAAAGGCGAAGCCTCATTTAACAACATTAATGATGTTAATGGTGCATTGAAAATTGCTTCTTCTTTTGGTGATGAAAATGCTGTATGTATTGTAAAACATGGAAATCCTTGTGGATTTGCTGTTAAAAGTACCCTCCTTGAAAGTTACACAGAAGCTCTAAAATGTGACCCTATTTCTGCTTTTGGTGGGGTGGTAGCTGTCAATGGTGTTGTCACAAAAGAGATGGCAGAAAAAATGAATGAAATTTTCTTAGAGGTAGTAATGGCTGCTGACTTTGAAGCTGAAGCCCTTGAAGTGTTTGAGAAGAAGAAACGTCTTAAATTGTTTGCCCAAGGGGGAACAAAGCTTGTTATGTCAAAAGATTCTCATGACTTTAAACATGTAGATGGTGGCTTTGTTTACCAAAATTCAGACTGTATTTGTGACAATGAAGTGCATAATGCTCATAAAAAATCAGAACTAACAGCCACAGAGCAAGAGATGAAAGATTTAGAGATTGCGTGGAAAGTAGCAGGGCTTACTAAGTCTAACTGTGTGGTTTATGTTAAAGACTCAGCCATGGTCGCTGTGGGTATGGGAATGACAAGTCGTGTTGATGCAGCTCAATGTGCTTTGAAAAAAGCAAAAGAGATGGATTTAGATGTAACAGGAGCAGCGATGGCATCAGAAGCTTTCTTCCCATTCCGTGATAGCATAGACGCAGCAGCAGCTGCTGGGGTTAAAGCGATTATTGAGCCTGGTGGAAGTATTAGAGATGAGGAAGTCATAGAAGCAGCCAATGAGCATGGAATTTCTCTTTACTTTACAACGGTTAGACACTTTTTACATTAACAAATTCTTCACGATTATCAGCTAATATTGGTAATTAGAACTTAACAAGGATACTTATTAATGAAAAAAACAATACTTAGCTTAGTGATTCTCTCTTTAGGTGTTATGGCAGATGTGACAAATGTTGAGGTAAGCTCAAAATTTGTAGATGAAAATAAAACAAAAATAATTGACATAAGAACCCAAAGTGAATGGGAGGAGATAGGAATTATTGCTGGTTCCTATCCCATTACTTTCTTTACTAAAGATAAAGCGTTTCATGGTGAGCTTTTTTTAAAAGAGCTTAATGATGTGATTGAGAAAGATGAGGTGTTTGCCGTTATTTCAAATACGGCTAGTAGGTCGAAACTGGTTTCTAATTTTCTAGGTAAAAAAAATAGTTACCATGTTATTAACTTAGAAGGGGGCATCTCTAAGCTTGTAAAAGAGGGCTACGTTTTAGAAAAATATAACCCCAAAAAAAAGGAAATAGAGCCTAAAGAAGTTGCTAAAGAGGGTGCTTCAAAAGAGGAAGAGATGAAGCCCGAAGTTGTCAAAAAAGAAGATACAAACTGCACTAAAGCATAAATGCTTTTTGCATATGTTGTTTAATCTCCTCAAAGGAGTATTTTTTTTCACAAAAGTATTCTGAAGCAATAATTCCTTGATACAAAAGCATGTCTGAACCATCTTTGGTTGGTCTGTTTTGGGCTTTGACAAATTTTAAAAAAGGTGTCTCTTTCCCGTAAATTACATCGACACAAGCTTTAGCCTGAGGTACAACAAGTTCTAAAATTTCTAGGGGGCAGGGGAGAGATTCATCGTCTAGTCCTGCTGAAGTCATGTTTACTACTAAATCATAATTATTCTCTTGATTTTTAAAGTTTTCAAAGGTATAAGTGTTAAAGCCTTTGTCTTGAAAGTAAGCTAAGCGACCACTGCTACGGTTTAAAATGCTCACTTCATATCCTGCATCTTTAAGAATAACGGCTGTCGATTTTGCTGTTCCTCCTGCACCTAAAAAGAGTACGGTTTTAATATTTTTAAATTCTGAAATGGCTTTTAAAAATCCTGGTGCATCAGTATTGTAGCCATAAAGTTTTCCATTATTATTGACAATGGTATTGACAGCTCCTACTTTTTGGGCAAACTCATCAAGTTCATCACACGCTTCAAAGGCTAGCTCTTTATGGGGAACAGTGATGTTTGCTCCTTTAATATTAAGCTCAAAAAACTTATTACGCAGTTGTGTACCATCTTCTAGTTTATAGCGTATGTAAGTAGCATCATAGCCTAAGCCATTAAAAGTAAGATTGTGCATTAGGGGTGATTTTGAGTGCGCGATAGGATTTCCAAATATGGTGAAGAGTTGTTTCATGGGGTATCTTTTTAAATGCTATTTTACCAAAAGAACGCTCTTCAGCTCTTTAATCTTAAGTTAATTTAAGGTGATTAAGCGATACCCAATCCCTGAAACATTTTCTAAAAAATCACCCTCTAGTTTTTTCCGTAAGGCTCGAACCAAAGAGCGTAAAGCGTCCATGCTCATGCTATTTTCTTGCCACACATTACACGCTATCTCTTCATAGCTTACGGCTCTTTGATATTGTGCTAAAAGATGCAGTAGGGCTAACTCATTTTTAGTGAGTTTGATGAGATTTTTTTTAATTACAAGTGTTTTATTAAGTAGGTCATAGTGTCTAAGCTTATCAATTTTTACAATATTTTTACTTTTCACGTTTAAGTAATCTATCGACAATAGCAATGCTTCTTGCAATTTATCCGAAGTGATGGGTTTGACCACATATTTTACCAGTTGAAGCTCCACAGCTTTGAGCAAATACTCTGTATGGGTATGTGCCGTAGCCATAATAATTGGTGTCTCTTTATCTTCTTTACGAATGGCTGCTGCCAGTTCCAAGCCATTCATTTTAGGCATTTTAATATCGCTAATAATAATGTTAGGCTTCTCCTCTTTGTAAATCTGAAAAGCCTCTTCCCCATCTTGTGCTTCAAATACAAGCTTAGCATAACGAGAAAGATACTCAACAGCATTTTGACGAATCATCTTTTCATCTTCAACATAGAGAATGCTTAGATTTTTTAGGCTACTTAGCTTCAAACTTTTTATCCTCTATAGATTCTTGATACTCTTGATAAGAGGGTCGAGCCATTGGGTTTTCACCTCTGCTCATAGTCTCAACATCTCTTTGTGCTGAGTCACTAACTTGAATCCCAATAGGGTTAAGAACCGATTGACGCTGATAGGCATCTTGACAGCCTATTAGTACAAAAGTTATAGAGAAGAGTATAAGTATTTTTATTTGCATTACGAACCTTTGAATTTGTTATCTATATTTTATCTAAATTAAATGAGGTTCAAATAGAGTTTTGATATACCCTTAATTTAAACTATCAGCAAAAAAAGACATCTCCTTAAACTCATTTTCATCTAAAGTATTATCTTTGTTTTTATCTAAATATTGAAATGATTTTTTTGCACTTAAATATTTCTCTTCTTCTAAAGTAATAAAGCCATCATGGTTAAAATCTCTAGCTTTAAATTCATCAAGAGGGTAACCACAAGAGCTTGAAGTAGCTTCTTTTATATCGAGTTTATTATCAGAATTTTTATCACATTTTTCACTATAAGAAGTATTTTTCTTTATTTGTTTTAATTCTTCTTTTGTAATTTTATTGTCTTGGTTTTTATCAAAAAATAGAAAATCATTTTTATTTAAAAAGCAGATATAGTTTGGGTTTTTATTGTTTATTTCACCATAAATTGGAGGAATGTTAATATTTGAATTTCTTATTTCATCTTTGGTAATGATGCTGTTTTTATCTTTGTCACAAGCTTCAAAATTACTGTTTAAACTTTTATTTATAAACTTATCTTCTCGTTTTTTTTTAAAATCGGCAAGTTCATCAAATGAAATTTTTTTGTTATGATTCGTATCTATTTCATTAAATTTTATTTTAGAATTAGTTGATTTTATTGATGGATTATTGTGATGATTACATCCTGTTAGCACAATAATGCTTATTAATGAGATGAAGTGGCTGATTGGCATAGATATCCTTTTTTATTTATTATACAATATTCATAATTAAGTAATCCATTCTCCTCATTTCCTCCTCATCTTTTTCAGATAAAATACCTCATTCCAAATCAAAGGCTAATAATGACGACGCTTATAATGTTATTCCTTTTTCCCATTGGGCTTTATACCTATTTTGTGATAGAGAAGCGAACAAAAAAAGAGTATCAAGCCATATTTGACAATTTTCAAAGTGAAACTTCTGACAATGCCAACTACACAGACACACAAAAGATAGAACGTTTTGAGCAGATGCTTTTACAAAATGATTATGAGATTAAAGAGCTAACTCAAACCAGTGTTGTAGGAGAGAAAAAAGTGTTAAGTTTGGCGTTTATTTTTATGGGTTTGGGGCTTTACATTGTGGGCTTGTTTTTCTATTTAGCCTATTTCTTTTGGTTTCAAAAACCTCATCGTGTGGAGTTTAAAGTTTAGAAATGAAAAAAATAGTATGGGTAACACTTATAAGCTTTTTTACTTTTTCTAAACTTGTCGCAACACAGACAGCACAAGAGAGTAGAGGTGTTTTGACTTTTGAGCTTTTTAATGAAACTGTAAGTCATGAAGAGGGAAATAAGGAGGGAATATTTCATGAAACAAACGTGACACTCTCTCTTTTGAAAACCAATAATCCAAAGATTAACATGGCAAATATTAAAGATTATGATGAAGAATTTAAGCCTTTAACTAAAGGGGAAAAATTTAATGAAGAAGACAAAACTTTGTGGTTACGTGTGCTACTTGACAAGCATTTTCCAAAGGGAGAGTTTGTTGTCACCTATGGCGATATGGGGATTTTAGAACATAGCTTTAGTGCAACACAAAATGTTGATATGTTTCGCATTGGTGAGACAAAACAGTTGAAGTTTACTTATGACCCAAGCATAGACAGTTTAGTCTATTATTTTAAATTATCTGCCTCACCTTATGAACATTCGTATCGTTTTTTAGCCATAACTACCAAAAAGAATTTTTATGATGAATTGGGCAAAGGAATGATAGTTCTGCTCTCTTTGGGCGTTATTATTGGGCTTATTTTTATGGCAGGACTTTACAATGGAGCGATGTACTACTACAATAAAGATAAATCATTTCTTTATTATATGTTTATGCAATTTGGCATTGCACTTGTCCTTTTTAATATGATGGGAATTTTAAACTTTACAAATTCTTCATTGGCACGAAGTGAGACTTATTATTCTCTTTGTTCACTTTTTGCTATTTTTTTTACCACCCTTTTTACTAAAACTTTTTTTGACACTAAAATCCATACCCCAAAGTTAAATTTTTTACTCAACATCTATATGGCGATGATTGCTATTGATGCATTTTTTTCCATTTTTTATGTTTCAATTATTTTGAAATATAATCTTTTACCTTTTATGGCATTAAGTTACATCTACATAGCCTTTAAACGGATAAAACAAGGGTTTGAACCTGCTCTATTTTATCTTTTTGGGTGGGTATTTTTAGTAGTGGCACTATTTTTAGATGCTTTTTTAAAGTTTGAATTTTTTGTAAACCCCATCTTTGTAGGAACAGCACTTGAAGCGATGTTTTTCTCTTTTGCTCTTTCCTATAAAATCAAAATGATAAACGATGAAAAAGCAGAACAAAAAGAGCTTCTTGTTCACCAAAGTAAACTCGCTTCAATGGGGGAGATGATAGCCAATATCGCCCACCAATGGCGACAACCTTTGACCCATTTGTCCTACACAGTGATGAACATTGAAGATGCTTTTAAACACAAAAGTTTAGATGACAAATATTTAGAGAAGAAAGTCAAAGAGGCAAATGGACAGATAGATTTTATGTCCCAAACCATTGATGATTTTAAAGATTTTTACACCCTACATAAAGAAAAAGAAAATTTCTCTCTAGTCGAAGCCAGTAAACAAGTCTTAGAGATGATGCACCATGCTTTAGAGGAGCAAGATATTGAAGTCGAGCTAATTATTTTAAATGATTTAGAGATAAAAAATTATAAAAATGAGTACAAACAAGTACTTTTAAATTTAGTTTCAAATGCCAAAGATGCCTTGGTCTCAAGGGTAACACTTAAGCCTAAAATTACCATTAGCATTGATGGCAGAACTGTAAGTGTAGCTGACAATGCAGGAGGGATTAAAGATGAACTAATGCACAAAATATTTGAACCCTATTTTACCACCAAAGAGAACAACTCTGGCATTGGGCTTTACATGTCAAAGATGATAGTCGAACGAAATATGGGGGGAGAGCTTAGCGTTTCCAATGAGGGTGAGGGGGCTTTGTTTTGGGTGAGGGTTTAAGGGTAATTTTTCTCTTTCTTCTCTCCACCTACAGCATACCATTCAATAATTTGTTGCAACTCTCCACCATCTAGCCAAAAACCATGTTCCTCACAGACATCTAGTATAATACCACTACTCTTTTTGTAATTAATAACAGACATTAATTCTTTACAAATAGGGCAGGGGTGAAATTGTGACTTTTTACGATTATCTCTAGGGTGGTCATGTATAAAACGTAGATAATAAGGGTTAAAACTACTTAGGGGGTTTATATTGTAAGCGATAAGTTTTTCAAACTCCTCTTCGGCTATGAGTAGTCCATCACAAACTTTGCAGTATTCTAAAGTAAGTGTCGGGCTTTTGAGTATTTCTAAGTTTACATCACAACATGGACATAAGTGTTCAGATATTACGCTTTCGTTACTCTCAAATAATTTAGCATTTAGAGGGTTTAGTTTATGGCAGTAGTTACAGTTTAGACCTGTTTTAGGTAATGGGGCAGAGCAAAAAATACACTTCATTTAGACCCCCATTAACCATTCAAAAAATCTATCAATTCTTGTACTATTTTCTCGTTGGTAAGTGTATTTACTTTTATTCTTTTTTAAACCATATTTTTGGTAAAGTTCCTCTGATTTCTCTTTCTCTTTAAATCTTTTAAAATCTTGTTTCCATTCTATGAGTGTTTTTAATTCTCCATGATTGAGCCAAACCCCATGAGCTTCACATTTATCGATGATAACAGATGAAGATATTTTATAGACAAAACGCTTCATTGTTCGCTTACAAATAGGACAAGGGTATAGATTGTCTTTATTTCTTTTTTTCTCTTTAGGAGTACCTATTTTACTAGGGATTTTTGTTCGTTTTAAACCATAGTGCATAATGGCTTTTTCAAGAAGTTCAAAAGAGATAAATATGCCACTACACTTAGAGCATTGTTTCGCCGATAAAGACTCAACATAATCCCCTAAATCTACAAAATGCATAGTGTCCGTATGACACTCTACACATACGAGACTCTCTTCTTCTAAAGGCTTTGTATTAGAATAGAGTGGAGATATAGGGTTCCGTTGTTTACAATGTGTACAAATTAAGCTGTTAAGAGGAAGTGGGGAAGAGCAAAATTTACAATGTATTGAAGACACAACTTTAGCCTTATATTAATTTATTTCCAATATTATATTATATTTTTATTAAAATTAAATATTAAGTTATTTTTAATATAATTATTTAAAAATATATAGGAAAAAGAAATGACAGAAGATTTTTTTATTAATGGTTTAGCCTTACTATTTACATTCATTGGAACTTATTGGTTACTTGGAAACAAAAGAAAGCTTAGAGAATGGAAAAAAACTGATGCAACCGTCATAGACCATGTGTGGAGAACTTCAACCGATAGAGATGATGATGGATATGAGAGTACTACTGAATTAGCCAGTGAAATTTTTTCTTTTGTTGTCAATGGTAAAAAAATAGAAGTAGAAGGAAACCTTCGAAGTAGTAACCCCATTAAAATTAATGAGAGAGTTGAAATAATGTATAACCCATTAAAAAGCAGTGAAATTATGGTGCTTACCACATTTAGAATATATGCTTTTCCTCTACTCTTCATTGTGGCAGGTGTGGCTACTTATTTTATCTTTATTATGAGATAAAAAATAGTATGGCGATTGGGATAAGGATTTTAAAGTTGGGCTATATTTTAGGAAAAATCGTTATAATTTCAAATATAAAGAAACATAAGAGAACATAAAATGGAAATAGATATAAAAAAATTATTAAAGAAGTATAAAGATATTGATAATACATATAAGTATGCCTATATTGGTATCCCAAAGAGTTTAGGTAATATTAAAAAAGATTTTTTTGGTACATTAGATGAGTTTAAACGAAAATATCCAAATTTCAGAGCTAAGAAAAAGTTACCTTTGGTACTCTTTATGCACGGTTCAGCAGGTTTATCTAAGGGAGAG
>JALSQB010000063.1 GCA_026985655.1 Campylobacteraceae bacterium
TGTGTTGGTTCATACCCATGGTCCAGAAACTTACTACTTTTCTACCCTTTTCAATGTAGAGTTCTGCTAATGCTTGTAGTTTTTTCTTGAATGATTCAATAGACTCATTTGGGTCACCTTTGGCAATTTTTGCTACATACTCTAAGGTATATGGCTCTAAAGATTTTTTGTAATCTTCAAAAGAGATATGCCAGTGTTTTAGTGTACCTGCTGTGTTTTTCATTAGCTCACCCTCTTTGTAACCAAATGGCTCTAAAGCAGGTGCTTCTTTAGTAGAAACCTTTTTACTCATCTCTTTTGAGATAGTCTCCATCTCTTTAGCTGTATATTTACCATCTTTAAGAGATTTCTCTCCTGCTCTTCGCATACCATAACCGATATTTGCAGGTCCAGCTGTAAAGACTAAGTTTTGATTGACAAAATCCCAATCAATAATATCCTCTTTACCCCCACCTTTTTTATCTCTAAATACTATCTCACGAGCTAGGTAGTTCCAAAGTGCAAGGTCTGTATTTGGAGAGAAGATAATATTTATATCGCCAATATCACAAGTTCTATGTGTATAGGTTTGAATATTGACAATTTTTACTTTATCAGGATTTGAGAGTTTTCTATCAGAGACTCTTGACCATAAAATTGGGTGCATCTCTGCCATATTTGAACCCCAAGTTACAATGGTATCTGTAATCTCAATATCATCATAACAACCACTAGGCTCATCAATACCAAATGTTTGGTAAAAACCAACAACAGCTGATGCCATACAGTGTCTAGCATTTGGGTCAATCGCATTTGAACGGAAACCTGCTTTCATCATCTTTTGAGCAGCGTAACCCTCCATAACGGTATATTGTCCACTAGCAAATACAGCTACCCCTTCAGGTCCAGAGGCTTTAAGTGCTTTTTTCGCGTGTTTTTCCATCTCATCAAAAGCTCTTTGCCAACTTACAGGTTTAAATTTACCCTTTTTATCAAACTCGCCTTTATCATTCATACGAAGTAGAGGAGTTTTAAGTCTATCTGCCCCATACATAATCTTAGCATTAAAATAACCCTTAATACAGTTAAGACCTCTGTTTACAGGAGCTGCTGGGTCACCTTTTACGGCTACAATTCTACCCTCTTTGGTTGCCAACATAATCCCACAACCTGTACCACAGAAACGACAAGCTGCCTTGTCCCATCTCCAACCTTTTTCGGCTACTTGTGCCTTAGCCTCTGCCTCTTGTGGTACAGCAATACCCACAGCACCAGCTGCTGCTACTGCTGCTGAACTCTTTAGAAAATCTCTTCTATTCAAAGCCATTTCTTCTCCTATTCTATTAATTTTAAAGTAAGCTCTTACACGATACCACTTTCGCATAGGAGAACTCTTGATTCTTATCAATTTTATGCATATTTATCAATAAAATAGATACTTTTCATCAATAAAACCAATTAATATACCTCTTTAATATTATTAATTAAATGCTTACTCTTTGACTATAAGTAATTTTCACTACAATAATAGAATGAAAAAATTATCATTTTTAATATTATATAGTTTACTCTCCTCTCAACTTTTTGCCAATGTTTGGAATAACCCTCATTCGAGTGATACCCAAAAGAAGAACATTCTTTTTAGTGCTTTCTCTTTGCCCTACAAACACCTTGACCCTGTGGTCTCTTACTCTAAACGCGAATCAGTGATTATCTCTAATATCTATGAACCCGTAGTGGGCTACAACTACCTGAAACGCCCTTATGTTTTAGAGCCTTTGACTTTAACTAAGATGCCAAGCATTAGCTATTTTAATAAACAAAATGAAGAGGTGACAGAGCAGAGTTTAGATGTTGTAACTTCTAAATATAGTTTTGAATTGCAAAAAAATATTCTTTACCAAAACCACCCCTGTTTTGTGAGCAAAAATCGACAATTAAATGAAGAGAAATTTAAAGATATAAAAACGCTTGATGACTTTAAACAAACAGCCACAAGAGCATTGAGTGCGTATGACTATGCTTATGCCATTAAACGCATGGCTGTGCGTCAGAACCATTCGCCCATTTTAGACATGATGCAACCGTACATCATAGGCTTAGAGGGCTTCTCAAAAGAGGTAAGCGAAGTCGCAAAAAAAGCCAAAGAGACGCATAGCCCTTTAGATTTACGTGCTTATGAGATTGAGGGCGTAAAGGTAATAGATGATTTTCACTTCACCATTACCATTAAAGGAAAATACCCCCAATTTCTCTATTGGCTAAGCATGAACTTTTTTGCCCCCATTCCTTGGGAAGCTGATTTGTTTTATCAACAAGAAGGATTAATCGCTAAGAACATTACACTCAATGAATTTCCCGTAGGTACAGGGGCATACTATTTGGCTGAAAACAATCCCAATAAACAGTTACGTTTGGTGAAAAATCCAAACTATCGAGATGTTTTCTACCCCACACTTAGCAAAGAGGAGATAAATGCTTCAAATGTTCCCAAAGAGCTGTTAAAAGATGCAGGGAAAAAGTTGCCTTTTATTGATGAGGTGATTTACTCCTTAGAAAAAGAGAGCATTCCTTTGTGGAATAAATTTTTACAAGGCTATTATGATGCCTCAGGCATAAGCTCCGAAGCCTTTGACAAAGCCGTTAATGTTTCAAGCTCTGGCAAAATGGGCTTAAGTGAAGAGATGGCAAAAAAAGGGATTAAACTTAAAGGTTCAGTTGAGCCTAGTATCTTTTATTTGGCGTTTAATATGTTAGACCCTGTGGTGGGTGGCTATGGCGAAAAAGCTAAAAAACTGCGTCAAGCCATTAGCATCGCTCAAAATGAAGAGGAGTACATTAGCATCTTTGCCAATGAGCGAGGAATGCCAGCACAAAGTCCCATTCCTCCGTCTATTTTTGGGAATGTTGAGGGCAAAGAGGGAACAAACCCTTTTGTTTACGATTGGGTAGAGGGAAAACGTGTGCGAAAATCATTGGGATATGCCAAAAAGCTATTGGCTGAAGCTGGGTACCCCAATGGTATCTCAAAAGAGACAGGAAAAGCTTTAGTTTTAAACTATGACACCACCTCTTCAGGTCCTGATGACAGAGCGTTGATGGATTGGCGACGTAAACAGTTTGCCAAATTGGGCATTCAGTTGGTGATTCGTGGAACAGACTACAACCGTTTTCAAGACAAAGTACGTTTGGGAAAAGCCCAACTCTTCTCATGGGGTTGGAATGCTGACTACCCAGACCCTGAAAACTTTTTGTTTCTCTTAGATGGAGCAAATGGAGCCGTTGCTACCAACGGAGCAGGAGTCAATTCAGCCAACTACAACAACCCCGAGTTCAATAAACTTTTTAATGAGATGAAAACGATGAACGACACCCCAAAACGTTTGGCAATCATTAAAAAGATGATACACATCGCCCAAGAAGATGCGCCATGGGTATGGGGCATGCACCCCAAACGCTTAGCCCTGCATCACGCGTGGTTTCAAAACATCTACCCTCATGCGATGAGTGATGACACTTTAAAGTACAAACGCATAGATGCCAAACTTAGAAGCCAAAAACAAGAGGAGTGGAATCAACCAATACTCTTGCCTTTAATACTTTTTTTATTAATGCCATTTTTATTGGCGTATCCACTTTATAGAGCGTATGCTAACAGACAAAAAGTGGTCATAAAAGGAGAAAAATAAATGTTAAGCTATATCCTAAAAAGAATCCTTTACGCCATTCCCATCTTAATAGGTGTAAACCTCATCACCTTTATGCTCTTTTTTATGGTCAATACCCCTGATGATATGGCAAGAAGCCAACTTGGAGCTAAAAGAGTCACCACAGAGATGATAGAGAGTTGGAAAGCAGACAAAGGCTATGACAAACCTCTTT
>JALSQB010000064.1 GCA_026985655.1 Campylobacteraceae bacterium
AGAGTTGCCCCTTTTTTAGTCTTGTCTCCTCTTTTGGTGACGCTACTTTTAGTCCCTCCCATTGTGAAAGGGGCGTTCTATATTGATTTTGTAGATGCCTTTACTATTACAGGACTCATATCTCTTTCAACTTTTTTTCTAATGCTTTTGGGCTTAGATGGGGCGAGTAGTTTTGGGGGTATGGGAAGTAGTCGTGAAGCATTCATTTCAGCTTTGGCTGAACCTGCTATGATTTTAACACTCTTTAGTGTCTCCCTTATGGCAAACAATTTAGGCATTTCCCAAGCAACGGTTAATTTGGCACAATCCTTTCCTACTGAACATATTGCGAGTTTCCTCTTTGCAGGTATTAGTTTTTTTATTCTTTTAGTTGCCGAAAATGGACGTATTCCTGTCGATAATCCTGAAACACATTTGGAACTGACCATGGTACATGAAGCGATGATTTTAGATTTAACAGGGTTTTATTTGGCATTGATTGAGAGTGCCAGTGCCATTAAATTTGTTATTTTTTCTTCCCTATTTGTCTCTATTTTTATCCCTTTTGGATTGGACTATCCTCTGCCTTTGGCACTCTTAGCCTTTTTACTTAAACTTCTTCTAGTGGTTGTTGCCATAGCGTTATTAGAAGTTAATGTAGCCAAATTACGGCTTTTTAAAGTGCCTAACCTTTTAGGCTTGGCAATTGTCTTCGCTTTTTTGTCTTTAATCACCTTTTATGTTTTAGGAGCGTAATGATGATAAACTTTTTAATTGGTATTTTTTTAGCAAGCTTAATTATTTCTCTTTTTACCACACGACTCTACAAATTGCTCTTTTGGTATGCCTTAAACTCTTTATCTTTAGGGTTTTTAGCCATCTATTTTGGGGCTAATCTCAATGACAATGGCATGATAATAGCAGGGATTATTACGGTTTTAATGAAAAGCATTGGTATTCCTTATTTTTTAAAACAGATGACAGTCAGACTCCAATTGGTTCGTCAAGTAGAACCCAACATAAAGATTCAACACTCTATTCTTTTAGTTCCTGCCATTTTGGTTTTTACCTTTTATCTTTCTGAACCTATTATGCAGTCAATGGGTCAAAATGCACACTATGTGGCAGTGGCAATCTCCTCTCTATTTCTCTCTTTAATGCTTATGATGGAACATACGAACATTGCTCCTAAAATTATTGGTTTTTTAAGTATGGAAAATACCCTCTTTTTGTTAGGGGTTACAGCTACGGGTGGAATGCCTATGCTCATTGAACTGGGCATATTTTTTGACCTACTGATGGCAATTGTTATTGTCACACTTCTCTTAAACCGAAAGGAGATTTAAGATGTTATTTTTTCTACTGCTTCCTGCTCTGATTATTTTTGTGGTTTCATTTATCAAACAAGAGAAGCCTCATCATATCTTGGCATATGTCTCTTTTTTAGTGATAATTCCCACTACGCAATTACTACTGATGGATAAACCTTATGCTTTATGGGGTGATTATTTGGTAGTCGATAAAATCAATGCCTATGTTCTTTTTATCTCTTCTGTGGTTGCCATTGCTGTCTCACTTTCACTCTTGACCCTTGACAAACATGTGAGCATTACCAAAGTGGCTTATCGTCGTTTCTATCGAGCCTTTTCTACTTTTTGGATAGGCTTAATTTTCTCTATTATGGCTAATAATATGGGTATCTACTGGATAGGTTTAGAACTTGCAACCCTCTCAACGGTATATATGATACAGACCAATACCACTCGTGGGGCAGTTAAAGAGACATGGAACTACTTGATTGTGGGAACAATTGCCATTTCATTAATTCTCTTTGGGATTATTCTTATCTATTCAAGTGCTAAGCCTACTTTGGGTGAGGAGGCGATGAGCTTCTCTTTACTTTTAGCCCATGCAAATGAAATAGATGCTCCTTATCTTTTTGAAATAGGCTTTGCCATTGTGAGCATTGGTATGTTTATTAAGATGGGGTTCTTCCCAATGAACCTCTGGTTAGCCAATGTGGAACGTGCCTCTTTTTACCCTGTGGCTGCCTTGTTGAGTGGTATTTTAGAATCAGCAATTATTATGGGATTTTTCAGATTTAGTAAAATCGCCATGGAGATTAATCAGACCCATCTTGTTATTTTTGTCTTTAGCTATATGATTTTAACGCTTTTTGTTGTGAGTTTTCTCATCTATCGTACCAAAGACTTTATGCGACTTTTTAGTTTGAGTGGGGTAGAACACATGGCACTTATTGTGCTGTTTTGGGTGAGTGGAGGGGTTTTTCCTGCCTTGTTGCATTTTGGAGCACATGCTTTTTTGAAACCTGCTCTTTTTCTCTCAACTGGGGTACTTGAATCCAATGGAAAGTATCGGATTGCAGGGGCATTAAGAGGTTATAGTGGGAAAAAAGGAAAACTCTTTTGGATTTTAGTGTCACTCTTTTTGTTAGGGCTTATCTCTTTGCCTCCAAGCCCTATGTTTTTTAGTGAACTTTATGGTTTTTCTGCCATGGTCGATATTGCAAAAGAGAGTAAGCATATGATAGCCATGCTAGGTGCAATTTTTATTATTTTACTGCTACTCTCTATTATCTTCTACAAGTTTGTTGAAGTCTCTCAATCAATGAAGTACGAGGGTGAACTCTTAGAGAAAAAAGTCTATTGGAATGAGTTGCTTGCCTTGTTGCTGTTTGCTGTTTCTCTTTTGGTGCTACTCTCTCCTCCTGTTATTGATTATTTAAAAGGAATATAAGATGCGATTTATTGCCCGATATGCTAAAGATAATATTAATGAGTTTGAGATTATTACAGTTTTTGATAGTAGAGTAGAGTCTATGGTTGTAGATAAAAGTGAGCCAAAAGTTAAGAGTCTTTTTTATGAGTATCCTGCCTCTTCATGGTTTGAACGAAAAATTCATGATGATTTTGGGATTGAGTTTGAAGAGAGTTATGACCAACGCCCTTTGGTATGGCATGAACGATTTCCTGCTAACACTTACCCTATGCAAAAATCATTTACTAAAAAAGAGATAGCCTTTAGTGACTATAAACCTTACCCTTATGAAGTGGTTGAAGGAGATGGTGTTTTTCAAGTTTCAGTCGGTCCCATTCATGCAGGGATTATTGAGAGTGGGCATTTTCACTTTTCTCAATCAGGAGAGCGAATGCTTCACCAAGAGATACGTCATTTCTACAAAAACAGAGGCATCGAGAAGATGCTAGAGGGGAAGAGTTTAGTAGAAGCGAAGCCTATTATAGAACGCATTAGTGGCAATGAGTCAATAGCCTATCAAATCTGTTTAAATGATATTTTATTTCAAGCCTCCCATAAACCGAGACCTTTGGAATTACAGAAGTATCATGCTTTACTGTTAGAGTTGGAACGCATGGTGCATCATTTAACTGATTTGGGCTTTATTCCCAATGACACAGGATTTGCTTCAGCTTTGGCTTACTGTTCTAAATTGAGTGAAGATACACGCCGATGGTTGAAACGTTTAACAGGACATCGTTTTGGATTTGGGGCAATTTCTACGAGAAAACCAAGCATTGAGATTAAAGCATTTAAAGCGTGGCTAGAAGAGATGAAAAAAGCGATAAAATTTTTTGAATCGTGGATTTTAGACATTCCCTCTCTTTTAGACAGATTAGAAGGAACTGGCATCTTAAGTAAAGAAGAAGCCCTTACTCACAGTGCAGTCGGTGTCATTGCACGAGCAAGTGGGGTGGCAGTTGATAGACGTGAAGAGAGTGCATTTTACCAAGAGCATGGTTTTAGTATGGCATTAAAAGAGAAAGGAGATGTCTATGCTCGTTTTACCCTACGCCTAGATGAGGTTAAAAATTCTATTCTTCTTATGGAAAATCTA
>JALSQB010000065.1 GCA_026985655.1 Campylobacteraceae bacterium
AATTCTCACCAGATGGAGAATATGCTGGTCCTGTAACTTGTGCTGCTTGTCACACAGTTAATGCTAAAGGTGTACCTGTTCAACTTAAAGGTACTGAATACGAAAATGATTACTGGGCATCAGTTACTCTTGCTCACTTCATGAGAGGTGGAGATACTAAACTTTCTGTGAAAGAATTAGTTAAAAAATACCCATACGCTAAATCTACAAAAGTCGTAACTGACGGTTGGAACTAAGCACTCTTTATACTTCTTCCCTTTCGGGAAGGGGTGTACCTTTTGTTAAAAATTTTTAACTAAATTTTCACTAAAGGGTATATTTTTATGAAACAAAAACTACTAACACTCACTACTTTCACACTTTTAACAACACAAATTCAAGCTGAATATGTCGTTACTTACTTTGACCAAGGTCAAGTTAAGGCACAAACAAACTATGTTGATGGCTCACGAACTAATCTAAAAGTAGGCATTAAAGATGGATTAGAAAAAATTTTCTATCAATCAGGACAAGTTGCTAATGAAGTACGCTACATTAATGGTAAACGAAATGGAAAAATGATTTGGTATGACCGAGAGGGAAATATTCTTTCAACGTGTTATTTTAAAATGGGTAAATATGATGGTGTAGAAGAGACCTATCATCTCAATAAAAAAATTAAAAAACGTGTCACTTATATTAATGATTTAAAAGAGGGCTACCAAAAAGAGTACTTTGACAATGGACAACTAGCCTTAGAAGTTAAATATGTACACAATAAAAAAGAAGGCGTACAAAAAGAATACACTCCAGAGGGAAAACTCTACTCTAAAGTAAACTATAAGAAGAACTACAAAGAGGGTTATCAAAAGTGGTATGATGAAAAAGGAAATGTCACTAAAAAGATTTTTTATAAAATGGACAGACCCATTAATATTATGAAAAAAGTTCAAAAAGAGAAAGATGTACACATGTATGATGAATTACGTCGTTTAAATTTTTCGCCAAATAGAGGAACCCAAAATGCACATTAAATCTTTTTTATTATTTTTAATACTACTTACAAATTATACTTTAGCTAACGATAAAAAGCAAAAAATCTATTATGGAAAAATTCTTAGTATTGAGAGTACCATGGGCTACCAATACCTAAAAATACAAGAGGAAAACAAGGAGCTATGGGTAGCCATTGCCAATGCTCCTGTAAAGGTTGGTGATAAAATTGGCTATGACAAACAGACGATTATGAAAGATTTTAAAAGTAAATCATTAAAACGCTCTTTCAAAGAGGTAATTTTTGCTTCAGAGGTCTATTTACCTAAAAAAGATGCCACCCCTGTAAAAGATTTACAAGATGTTTTAGGACTAAATAAAACAAATAATCAAGCAAAGCTTAAAGAAGAGATAAGTAAACCTACCAAACCTTTTGAAAAAAAAGCGTTTTATACCATTGAAGAGATTTACATGTGGAAAGATTTTTTAAAAGACCAAAATATCTCCGTAAAAGGAAAAATCTCAAAAGTCTCAAAACAGATTATGAAGCTTGATTGGGTACACATTCAAGATGGAACAGGTGATGCCAGTAAAAACAATGAAGATTTAGTCTTTACCATTAAAGAGATGCCCTTTAAAGCAGGTGAAAGCGTTATTGCCACAGGTAAACTCATCAGAGATAAAGACTTTGGTTATGGCTACTTCTATAAAGTCATTATCCAAGAGAGTTCATTTAAAAAACAATAAAAAAGCGTCTAAACTCTTTTTTGTAAAAACACCCCAGACTCAACATGATGGGTATGGGGAAATTGGTCAAAAATAGCACTCTCATCAATCTCATGTGTTTTACTCAACTCCACCAAATCTCTTGCCAATGTTTCAGGATTACATGAAATATAAATAATATTGTCTATATTTTGAATAAGTTTAACCGTATCGACATCGAGTCCAGCACGTGGAGGATCAACCAATACACATGAGAAGTCATAAGCGTCCAAATCTATCTCTTCAAGCCGTCTAAACTCTCGCTCTTTGTTTAATGCTTGGGTCATCTCCTCTGAAGAGAGACGAATAAATTCAATATTATTTACATTATTTAATGCACAATTCTCTTTAGCAGCATAGATAGAACGTTTAGAAATTTCTGTGGCTAAAACTTTGTTAAAATATTTTGCAAGAGGCAAGGTAAAGTTCCCTAAACCACAATAACTTTCTAAAAAATCCCCTTGACCTTCTACTTTTTTAGCCTGTTTAATTGCCCACTCTATCATGTGAACATTGACAGCAGGGTTGGGTTGGGTAAAGCCATTTTCATAATATCTATAAACATAATCTTGCCCATCTATAAAAAGTTTTTCTGTTACAAATTCATCTGATAAAACTACTTTTTGCTTACGACTTCTTCCCATAATTTTGCTATTTAATAGTTTTTCAAGCTCTTTTGCCTCTTTTTCCCAAGCCTCATCAAGTTTTCGATGGTAAATCATCGTAATTAAACACTCATCGGTAGTTGTCGCTAAAAACTCAATACTAAAGAGCCGATGTTTTAAGATGTGAGAAGCATTAATCTTTTCTAAAAGAGGTTTCATACGTTTTTCAATGGGTAAGATAACTTTAGGACACGCTTCAATATTGACTGCCCCTTTTTTGTCTAAACGTCCCATAGCATAAGAACAAACATCTCCCTCATGCCAAATCTTAAACTCTGACCTTGCACGGTAGTGTGTAGGTGTCGCTGAAAAAACCTCTAAAGCATCAACTTCAAAAGGAGAGAGTAAACCTAAAACACGCTCTTTTTTTTCTGCTAACTCTTCTTCATAACTCAATTCATAAATAGTACAAGAACCACAGGTTCCAAAATGTTCACATTCCAATCTTTTGCCTTTGGGAAATAATTAGTCGTATTTTAGCGAAATTGTTATCAAAGAAAATAGACATAAAAAATTAGTTTATATGAAAAAATCATTAGCAATAATTATATTAAAACATTTAATATTTAAAATAAAAAGAATTTTTAATAAATTATAGGTTTTTCTTATAAACTAAGCTTTTATCCACAATTCTATATTAAAATTATTCAAGAAAAATAACTATGGATAATAAAGGAGATAACAATGAACTATAAAAATCGTAAAATCATAGACCTAGCACAGAATCTTGGATACATAACAGCCAAAGATTTAGCCGACTTTTTACGAAAATATAAACCCTCTCTTGACACAAATAAAAGTGGTAAAGAGTTTATTTCTCTTTCGTTGATTTAGTTTTTTCTCCTACCCCAATAAAGGGCAGACACAGAGGTCGCCCCTACTAAATCATATCTCTCATCGCTTCTTCAGTTAAAGTCATCACCCCTAACTTTTCAGCCTTAGTCAATTTTGACCCAGCTTCCTCGCCATAAATTAAAAAATCTGTCTTTTTAGAGACTGAACCACTCACTTTTGCTCCAAGATTTTCTAACATCTCTTTAATCACGCCACGCCCTACTGACATGGTGCCTGTAAGCACTACTGTTTTGTCTTTAAAAGGGTTCTCTTTGGCTTCAACTCTCTCTTCTACTATTGGCTCAATAATTTCAAAGAGTTTTAAAACAAATTCACGATTAACACGCATAAATTCTACAAATGACCGAGCCATCTCTGTTCCAATGCCATCAATTGCTTCTAGTTGCTCCTCCGTCACATCTACCACACCCAAACCAAACTCTAATGTAATAGACTTTCCTGCCACAGCCCCAATGTGTTCAATGCCCATAGCAGAGAGAAGTTTAGCTAAAGTTGTCCCTTTGGAGTCATTAATGGCATCAAGCAGTTTATTAATACGCTTCTCTTTAAACCCTTCCATGCCTTCCATATCTTCAAAAGTTAAATGATAAA
>JALSQB010000066.1 GCA_026985655.1 Campylobacteraceae bacterium
TATGACATCACAGAACTTTTCGGAGAGCATCACCAAAAATCAGCTTTAGCTGTAGAGGGTGGACAATTTGTAAACCTCTACCTCTCGCCAAAAGATTATCATCGTTATCATATGCCTGATACCCTTACAATCTCTTCCTTGACCCATATTCCAGGAAAACTCTACCCTGTTAATTTTCCACTTTTACGAAACAAAAAAAACCTTTTTATTGAGAATGAACGGGTTATTATAGAGTGCAAAGACCAAAACAACAATCTTTTTGTGATGGTTTTAGTAGGAGCATTAAATGTTGGAAAAATGATTGTAACTTTTGAAGAAAACATCAATAGTAATTCAGACATCACTGAAGCTCAACACTACACTTATGATAACTTAACACTACAAAAAGGTGAACTGTTTGGTTGGTTTGAGATGGGTTCAACTATTTTACTCTTTACCCAAAAAGATGTTTATACCCCAAATTTAGAAATTAACCAAAGTGTTAAATTTGCTCAAAATATAGGAACACTAAACTAAATGGCTACTCCAAATAAATTTCTTAAAAAAGTTATTATCTTTGATATGGACGGTACACTCGTTGATAGCTCTGTTACCATTGTCAATGCCATTAACTATGTTCGTGCTAAACTAAACTTAAAAGCCATGCCAAAAGAGTTAATCCTCACTAAGGTAAATGACCCAGAGCTTAACCCTGCTCTCTTTTTCTATGAAGCTGAAACTTTTTCTAAAGAGCATGAAGATTGGTTTTCAGAATACTATACCAATCACCATGAAACAGAGTTAGAACTTTATGATGGCATCGATAAATTACTATCAGACTTAAAAGCATTAGGTTATCAACTCGCAATTGCAACAAATGCTTATAGAGCTTCAACACTTCAATCTTTAGAGCATTTAAAAGTACTAGCGTACTTTGAGAGTATTGCCTGCTATGATGATGTAGGTCGAGGTAAACCTGCACCCGATATGTTAGAAAAAAACTTAGAAGATTTACAGCTCAAAGCCAAAGATGCCATATTTATTGGAGACAGTGAGCGTGACCTCTTAGCTTCAAAAAGCCTAAACATCGACTACCTCATGGTAAATTGGGGTTTTTCAGATTATAAAGATGCCATTCACTGCATCGAAGAACTCAAAAATCGTATCTTGGAGTTATCATGAAACTATTTAAAAATAAAATTTCAAAAGCAACCCTAACTGATTGTATCTCTGTTTCCCTTATTGGTATTGGATTATCAGCAACACCCCCCTTTGCAAGCCCCATACTCTTTACAGGTCTTTTTGCTTTTTCAGGAGCGATTACCAATCAAGTAGCCATCTATATGCTCTTTAATAAAGTACCACTATTATATGGTTCAGGTGTAATAGAAGAGAATTTTGAAAACTTTAAACTCTCCATTAAAGAGATGATGATGAAACAATTCTTCAATAAAGAGCAACTAACAGCATTTTTTGAAAATGAAGAAAAAAATATAAATCTTGCTCCTTTAGTCGAAAAAGCTGATTTCTCTCCTGCTTTTAATGCTTTAAAACAAAGTGTTATGGAGTCTAAACTGGGTGATATGCTCAACCTTTTTGGGGGAGAAAAAGCCTTAGATACATTAGAAGAGCCTTTTGTAAAAAAATTACAATCAGCTGTTGTGAGTATTGTTAGTTCCCAAACGTTTAAAAAGCAAATAGATCATCATCTTTCAAATTCATCTCTCAATGATGACATTTTAAAAACAGTTGAAGAGCTTATTACAAAAAGACTTGATGAATTAAGCCCTAAAATGGTAAATGAGTTAGTCCATGAACTCATTCACACCCATTTAGGGTGGTTGGTTGTTTGGGGTGGTGTTTTTGGTGGACTTATTGGACTTGGGTCGTCCTTTTTACTTTAATAAATTATTTATTAAAGTTTAGGTCCAGCTACGGAGCAGTCAAATTCAGCACCTGAATCATTATAACGGTTAAAGTTTTCAATAAATTTAGCCCCTAAATCTCTTAGTGTTTCAGTATATTTTGCTTCATCGTCCCAAGTATTTTTTGGATTTAAAATGGCATTATCTTTAATGCCTTCTAAAGTTTTTGGCACTTCTAGGTTAAAGACAGGTAAAGTTTCAAACTCTGCATCATTGATTGAGCCATTTAAAATACCATTGATACACGCTCTAGTATCTTTAATACTCATACGTTCCCCTTGACCATTAAGCCCTGTATTGACCAAGTAAACATTTACATTGTGTTTGTCAATTTTCTCCCCTAGAAGATGGGCATAAGCTGTTGGGTGTAGTGGTAAGAAAGCCTCTCCAAAACAAGCTGAAAATGTGGTAACAGGTTCAGTAATTCCACGCTCTGTTCCTGCTACTTTGGCTGTATAACCACTTAAGAAATAGTACATGGCTTGTTCTTTAGTAAGTTTTGAAACAGGAGGAATAACACCAAAGGCATCATAAGATAAAAAGATAATATTTTGTGGGTGACCTGCTTGTAAATCTTCTTTATGATTTACAATATGTTCTATGGGATAAGAGACTCTTGTATTTTGTGTTTTAGAAACATCATTATAATCAACGTTTCCAGCATTATCTGCCACAACATTTTCTAAAAGAGCATCTTTAACAATCGCCCCAAAAATTTCTGGTTCATTCTCCTCTTTTAAATCAATAACTTTAGCATAACACCCACCTTCAAAGTTAAAGACACCCTCATCGTCCCAACCATGTTCATCATCACCAATTAAGGCTCTGTTCGCATCAGTAGAAAGCGTTGTTTTACCTGTTCCTGAAAGACCAAAGAAAAGACAAACATCATCATCTTTTCCGACATTGGCTGAACAGTGCATAGAGAGTTTCCCCTCAAGTGGTAGCCAGTAGTTCATCATTGAAAAAATTCCTTTTTTCATCTCACCACCATACCAAGTTCCCCCAATAATCGAAATATTTCTCTCAACATCAAAACAGACATAAACATCTGAATTTAATCCCATCTCTTTGTAATTTTCATTGGAAGTTTTACATCCATTATAGACCACAAAGTCTGGCTCAAAGGTTTCAAGTTCTTCCTCAGTTGGACGAATAAACATATTTTTTACAAAGTGAGCTTGCCAAGCAACTTCAGAGACAAAACGGATTGAACGTTTACTCGCTTCTGATGAACCTGCATACAAATCCATTACATAAATATCTTTCCCCGAAAGTTCACTTTTGGTTAAATCAAAAAGTACATCAAATTTATCAGCATCTATTTTTTTATTAACATCACCCCAAAAAATATGTTCATTTGATGGTGCTTGATCTACAAAGTATTTATCTTTAGGACTTCGTCCTGTAAAAATACCTGTATCACACATGGCTGCCCCAGTTGATGACATATTACATTCGTTGTTATTAATCTCATGTGCTTGAAGCTCATCATAGCTAAGGTTATAGTAAACCTCTCCAATGTTTTCAAGTCCTAGTTTGTCGAGACCATTAGGTGTACGGCTACTCATTTGTGTACCTTTGTATTTATTATGTATTCTTTTTGCTATTTTATTCTTAAATAATATAACAAATTAAAAGGGACAAAATCGCTTTTAATTTATCATATTTAAGAGTGCTTAATAGCTCTTTACTGCTCTAGTACAAAGTCAATAAAATTATACTATTCAAAAGATTTTAATAAACTTACTTAATAGGAGAATTTAAAACAACGTTACTCAATATAACGTTGTTTTATCAAAAATTCTATTTAAAAATAGAAAGTAATACACCAGCAGCAACAGCTGAACCAATAACACCTGCCACATTTGGACCCATGGCATGCATTAGTAAAACATTACCTGGTTTCTCTTCTG
>JALSQB010000067.1 GCA_026985655.1 Campylobacteraceae bacterium
CCCCCATAGGACTCATTGGACCTAAAGACCAACACTCTTTTTTGCAACTCTTAAGTGAGGGAACACGTGACAAGTCGGTGACTTTTATTAAGATTAAAGAGTTCCACAATGAGTTAAGTATCCCCAATTCAGAGTTAGCTCATTTAGAATCACTTAACATACTCAATGGCATTACTTTTCATGACCTAATCACCATGCAGAGTGATTCGGTCATTGAAGCACTCTTAAAAGAGGGAGAGATTCCTTTAGATGAGATTGTCATTAAGCAAGTAGATGAGCAGAGCATTGGAGAGCTTATCTACTATTATGAGCTATTGACCTCTTTGGTTGGTCGTCTTATTAATGTTAATACCTATGATCAACCAGGGGTTGAAGCAGGAAAAATTATACTTAAAAATAAACTATTACAAAAGCTTAAAAATGATTAAAAAATGTCTATTCCCCGCAGCAGGGTACGGTACACGATTTCTACCCGCAACAAAAGCAACTCCCAAAGAGATGTTACCCATTTTAACTAAACCCCTTATTCAGTATGGCGTAGAAGAAGCTGTTGAAGCAGGAATTAGCACCATGGCAATTGTCAGTGGGCGAGGTAAACGTGCCATTGAAGACCATTTTGACATTAGCTATGAGTTAGAGCATCAGATTAAAGGGGGAAGCAAAGAGGTACTCTTAGATGAAATTCGTTCACTCATTACCCGTTGTACTTTCTCTTATACCCGTCAAGTTGAGATGAAAGGGCTAGGGCATGCCATCTTAACAGGTGAAACGCTTATTGGTAAGGAGGCTTTTGCTGTTGTTTTGGCTGATGATTTATGTCACCATGAGACAGAGGGTGTGTTAAAGCAGATGATAGAGGTTTACGAGAAGTATCAATGTTCAGTTGTTGCCATTGAAGAAGTACCCATGGAGCAGACACATAAATATGGGGTGATTGCAGGTAAATTGGTCGATGGAACAGAGGACACTTACCGCGTCTCTGACATGGTCGAAAAGCCAGAACCAAAAGATGCCCCGACTAATCTAGCGATTATTGGTCGCTATATTTTGACCCCTGATATTTTTGATATTTTAAGAGATACTAAGCCAGGAAAGGGTGGAGAGATTCAGATTACCGATGCCTTGCTTGAACAAGCCAAACAAGGACGTGTGATTGCGTTTAAGTTTAAAGGGAAACGTTTTGATTGTGGAAGTGTTGATGGATTTGTTGAAGCGACCAATTGGTTTTATGAGAAGATGAAGTAACAATTTTACTGAAAGATAAGTGCCAAACATATTAATACAAAGGAGGGAGGGTTTTAGCATACATATTAGAAACAAATTAAAGGAGTTAAAAAAATTTCATCTTATCTTTCATAAGCGTATTATAATCTAAATAGATGAACCTATGAACAATGAAAAGTTAATCATTTATTAATAGATTTTAAAATTGCATTTGTAATGCATCTACTTCACTCCAAGAGAGCGATTTTTTTGTTGCTCTATTTCTTAAAATATGTTCAATGTAACGGGCAAATAAATCTGTTTCTATGTTGAGCGTTGTTCCTATCTTGTATTCGCCCATAAGTGTCTCTTTTAAGGTGTGGGGAATAATTGTCAATCTAAATGTATCAGAATAGACCTCATTTACAGTAAGCGAAATGCCATCAATGGTAATTGAACCTTTAGGAACAATGTAGTTAATCTGTTTTGCTTCAACCTCAATGATGAAGTCCGTAGCATTCTCACGTTTGGTGATGTGCGTTATTTTACCAATGCAATCAATATGTCCTTGCACGATGTGACCCTCAAAACGGTCGCTAAGTTGCATTGCAGGTTCAAGGTGAACATGACCTGATAATTTAGTGTCATCAATGATGGAGCGTGTTTCATCTGCTAATTCAAGGTCAAAGCCATCGCTATTGACTTTTATGACGGTTAAGCAGATGCCATTAATGGCAATGCTATCCCCTAGTTTTGCCTGGTGTTTAGATTGAATGCTTAAGATATTGTTAGCATAGTTTTTAACGGTAGCAATTTCTCTAATGAGACCTGTGAACATAAATTTTCCTAATGAGACTTCTTTTATTGATACAAAGATTATAGCATAAGGTGTATTTTAATAAGGCTTGAGATATATTAAAAAAATATTAAAAATTTACATTAATAAAATATAATATTTTGTATATTTTTCTGTTTTTAGATGAAAATTTCATTTTTGTTACTAACTCTTGCTTTATTATCTCGCTTAGAAAAAAAGGAATAATTATGAGCATATTTAAAAAAGTAACAACAGAAACAAGTAATGATTATTATGAGGCATATAAAGCACAATTAGAGACAAAAAAAGAGAAAAAAGAGCTTTTTTCGTTTGCCAATATTTTAAAAGTGGAAATTGCTGCGATTGCATTGGGATTTTTTTTGATGCACCAAAATCATATCTCTGTAGAGTTTAAATCTGAACCAATGGCGATGAATGATAGTTTACCTATGAGTGTGCAAGCGAACAACAGTGATAAAGATTTAGTGGTAACATTTGAAGAGAATGAAAAAGTAGCACAACTGGACATTCGTGAAGATGATTTGGAAAAGGAACTTAATGTAGAATTAGCATCTAATGATGGTTACGCTCAAAGTTCAGACATAGATGAATTGATTAACTCACTTAAAGCAGAAGTCAATCATGAAAATTCAGAACGTGTTGTCTTAAGTCAAAACAGTTTATAGTCACTCTCTCAATTTACTTAGCTATAATTCCGTAACTAGAGTAAAAAGAGTGTAATATGAAGTATGATGTAATAGTAATTGGTGGTGGTCACGCAGGGATAGAAGCTTCTTTAGCTTCTGCTCGAATGGGTGTTAAAACTTTAATGGTGACCATTTTAGCAGAGCAAATTGGGGCGAGTTCTTGTAACCCAGCTGTGGGTGGTTTAGCCAAAGGGCATTTGGTAAAAGAGCTTGATGCTATGGGTGGTCAAATGGGATTGGCAACCGATGCAACAGGTTTACAGTTTCGTATTCTTAACCAATCTAAAGGTCCAGCTGTTCAAGGAAGTCGTGCTCAAATTGACATGGACAGATATAGAATTTACATGAAAGACGTGGTGTTAAACACACCTAATCTTGATGTAAAACAAGAGATTGTTGAAGCTTTAATCATAGAAGAGGGCAAAGTAGCAGGTGTGGAAACACAATTGGGAAACCGTTACTTAGCGTCTAAGGTGATTATTGCTTCTGGTACGTTTCTCAATGGACTCATTCATATTGGTGAAAAAAAACAGACAGCAGGAAGACAAGGGGAATTTGCTTCTGTGGAGTTGGCTGAATATCTCAAATCTTTAGGCATTGAAATTGGTCGCCTTAAAACAGGAACATGTGCTAGGCTTGATGGTTCAAGCATTGACTTCTCTGTGATGGAACAACAAGGTGGCGATGAAGAACCTATTCCTTTTTCATTTAGAACCGACCGAAAAACATTTAATCCAACACAACTACCATGTCATGTAACCTATACCAATGAAGGAACGCATGAGATTATTGAGTCTAATTTTTACCGAGCACCTATGTTCTCAGGACAAATTGCAGGAATGGGTCCACGCTATTGTCCAAGTATTGAAGATAAAATCAACCGTTTTAGAGAACGACCACGCCACCAAATTTTTGTAGAACCTCAAACAAGAGAAGCAAATGAATACTACATCAATGGCATGAGTACTTCGCTTCCTACTGATGTACAACTCTCAATGATTCACTCTGTTAAAGGGCTAGAAAATGCAAAAATAGT
>JALSQB010000068.1 GCA_026985655.1 Campylobacteraceae bacterium
GAGAACAAGGTAAAAATGATATTACAAACACTAAAAGAGGTATTTCATATTAGCATAGCCAAAACAAATTTACTTCTTTCTTTGATGCTCTTTGTTTTGATGGGGGGTGATGCCTTTGTCAATACAATGAGAGAGCGATTAGATGTAGAAGGACTTATGAAAGGTATAAGGTAAAAAGGGTATTATATTAAATAAAATTTAAAATAAATATTTAATATAAAATAAAAGGTTTGTCTTGTCTCTTAAAATAATTCCCAACGATGAAAATTCTTTAACAAAAGGTGAAAAACTTCTTCTAAGTAAATTAAAAACTCTTTACAGTAAAGAAGATGAAGCTTATATCTATTTAACTCCAAGAGTAGGAGGTTTAGAACCTGACTTTTTATTAATTGATGCCAAAAGAGGTGTTGTTGTTTTTGAAACGAAGGATTGGAGTAGAAACTATTTAGAGACGATTAATCCCAAAGAGGTAATCGGTGTCGATGGGAAGAAATATCATAATCCAGCCTTTAGAACCAATCAATATTTTAATACAGTACAATCTCTTTTCTCTACCGATGGAACACTACTCAATGATGAACTAAAATTAAACTTCAACTTTAGTTCACGCTTGGTTTTCACCTCCATTAATGCCAATGAGATAGAAAATGTTGAGCTTTTTAATCAATACCCTACCAAAGCTATTTATGCCGATGAGTTAAAAGAGATGAGCTTTAAAACACTTTTTTCAAACACTCATAAAAAAGGGTTGAGTCCAAAAAAAATTTCAGTTATTAGAGGAATTATCTTTCCAGAGATTCAACTAAAGCTCTCTGAACATGAAGAGCTAGAACAGATTATAGAGACCCTTGATATGGAACAAGAGATTTTTGCGAAACGTGTTCCTTTTGGTCATTATGTAGTAAGTGGCGTACCAGGAAGTGGAAAAACGGTTGTCCTTATTGCTCGTGCTATACATCTATTAAAACAGTTTCCTAACTGGAAGATTGCCATTGTTACCTATAACAACTCATTGACTCAAAAAATAGAAAATAGATTAGAGAAGTTAAATCAGAGCATCTATTTAGGGGATTTAGAACTAAGTAACATAGAGGTTACTACTTTTCATAAATTGGCGTTAAAAGTAGCGAAAGTTAGAGTTCCACGCTATGCATCACAAGAGTTTTGGGATGAAGAGTTGGCTCAACATGCTATTTTAAAAGCCAAACCAACGTATGATTCTGTTTTGGTTGATGAATATCAAGACTTTAGAAATGATTGGTTAAAAGTCTGTATAAAATTACTCAAAAGGCATAAAGATTCAGAAGGAAAAGAGCAGGTAAACCTTTTTTTAGCTGGAGACAGACTACAAAGTATCTATAATCCAAAAGCGATTAATTGGAGTAATGATATTGGTTTAGATATGAGAGGTCGTGCCAAAATTTTCAAGCAGAGTTATCGTGCAGGAAAAGAGCATTTGAGCTTTGCATTAAAATATCTTATGAGTGATGAAAGTTTAAAAAAAGAGGTCGAAAAATTTTATGATGGAAGCAATGATATAGAGAGTAAAACAAGCGTTAATGAAGGAATAGTCTTTATAGAGGGACAATTTGAAGAGCTTATCAAAAAGATAACAGATGTACTTAATGAGGGGTACTTGTATGGCGATATTTTAGTATTGGTTAATACATGGAGTGAAGCCAATCGGTTTTATGGTTATTTACCACCTCATCTAAAACAGAACGCTAAAGTGAGCAAAAAAATAGAAGATGGTCTCTTAAATATTGTTACCTATCACTCTTCAAAAGGTTTAGAAAGCAAGGTTGCTATATTATTAAATATTGATACCATTCATGAAAAAAAGCTCTTTTATGTCGGAGCAACCCGTGCGTCAGAAAAGCTTTACATTCACTCTACTTCTTTTAACTCCAAAGTGGGTAAAGCCTTGAAAAAGTTATTTGAGAGTTAAGGAGGTGGAGAAAACAACTAAAAAATAGTATAATTGACAATACGATTATCCACCTACCCATCATATTTATCAAACCACCACATAAAAGCAAACATTAAACCGACAGTTTTTCCAATGCTTTCATCATACATAAATGTTTTGGCTTCACTAACAGGGAGTTCAATCACCTCTATCTCTTCGGTTTCTATTCCACCACCATCACTTACTCTCATTGACTCATCTACCTCTACATAGTAGATAACCTGACTACTTCCAGATGTTCCCACAGCACTTAGAACTTTTGTAATCCGTTGTAGGGAATCTAAAGGAACAGAGTACCCACACTCCTCCTCTATCTCCTCTTTTGCTATCTGCTCTAAAGAGATATTTTTATCTATAATACCTGCACACATCTCAACAGTTATCCCATCTCCACCTCTGTTGTAAACAGGGGGACGAAACTGTTTTACCAAAATAAATGACTCTTTTTCTATATGATAGATTAAAATGGCAACAGAGTCATGTGCTTCAACCAACTCCCATGTTTTTTCTACTCCATTTTGTCTATAGGTAACAAATGCTGTTTTTATAAACTTACCCTCTTTTAAAGGGTGTAATTTAAAATTCTCTATAATATTTTTCACTACCAACCTCGATTTTGATAATATTTTTTCATTTTAGGAAGTACAGATATTTCACTTACCGTATTCCAAACATAAGAGGGAAGATTTGCCTCAAAAATTTTATTAATAATTTTTGTATATTTTCTTTTCCTATTTAAAAAAGCTCTTTTCCCTCGACCATGTAGCCCCTCTTTTGAAAACTTTACCATACGCATAGGGTCAATAGGTCGTCCATTTTTATAAAGTCCAAAGTGTAAATGAGGTCCCGTACTTCGTCCAGTATTACCTACATAACCAATAATTTGACCTGCTTTAACCATATCTCCAACCTTTGCTTTTCTACGACTTTGATGAGCATAAAGAGTAAGATAATTATCTTTATGTTTAATTTTTATAACATTACCATACCCACCCATACGACCTGAAAAGACTACTTTTCCATCAGCAGCCGACAAGATAGGAGTTCCCCTCTTTGCTCCAAAGTCAGTACCATGATGAGCTTTCCATCTATGTAAAATAGGATGCCAACGTCGTTTTGTAAAAGGGGAGGTGATACGAACATGATGTAGTGGCATCTGCATATATTTTTGAACCAGTACTTTACCATCTGCATTATAATATTTTCCATCACTATGTTTAAAAACATAATTTTTTTTACCATGAGACTCTAGCATCGCAACTTTAATATCTGGAACTCCCAATGGTTGCCCAAGTCTCATTTTTTGGTCATAAACAATAGCTATTTTATCACCTTTTTGAATACCCCTAAAGTTTACAGAGTGTTTTAAAACTCTTTCAAACTCATTGGCTAAACGTCTATTTTTTGTTTTAGTAATAATATCGGTATTTGGAGAAGAGGTTACACAAAGAAGTGCAATATGGGTATCTTTTTGATATTCAATAGGAATAATTTCAATCTTATAACCACTATGTGTTCTAAAAAGATGTACTTGAAGCTCCTCTCCAATAGGGATAAGAGATTGAAGAAGAACTCCATTTGAAGCAATAAGTTCATAGTATTTATAACTACGATTATGACCAATTTCAGATATAAACTCCAAGTCATTTTCATCTAAACTTTTAATAATATTTTTAGAAATATTATACTTTTTAAGATATGATTCAATACCATAACCCTTTTCCCACATTGAATATTTTACTTTTGCAGAGAAAAGAGATGTAGAGAACAGTAAAAAAATTATTA
>JALSQB010000069.1 GCA_026985655.1 Campylobacteraceae bacterium
AGTATAATTTAGTTTATATCGTAAGGAGTATTATGAAACGTTTTGCTGTCGCTTTTACAGGACCTTCTGGTTCAGGGAAAACTACTTTAGTTGAAAAAATTTCAAAAGCTTTAATCACACAACGAGAAGTTGCCATTATCAAACATGACCCAAGTGACAAAGCACGTTTTGACACAGAGGGGAAAGATAGCCATAGATTCTCCCAAACAGGGGCTGAAGTAGTGGTTTGCTCCCCTACGCGAACGACCTATTTTTCTCAACGAACCAAAGAGCTAAATGAGATTATTAGAATGTTTAATCATTTTGATATTTTGCTAGTGGAGGGATTAAAAACCCTTCCCTTGCCTCGTATTGCTATTTTTAGAAACAAAATTGAAGAGAACTATTTAAATTATTCTGAAGCCATAGCCATTGACCAGAGTATTAACATTAATGACTATAATATTCCTCAACATATAGATATTTTAGATTTAAACAATACCACCCAAATCATTGAGTGGATAGACCAACACGCGAAAGAAGTATAATGAACACCATAATTGAAACCATTAAAAAAGTTGCCTTTGAGATTGACAATGCCATTAAAACAGCCGATTTAGGATACTCTGACTCTGAAAACTCTTCGGGTGAAGACCAACTTAAACTAGACGTACAATCTGACCTTATCATTGAGAAAGCATTTGCCACAGTTAGTTCAGTTAAAGACTTAGTAAGTGAAGAGAAAGAGGGCGTGTTAGCACTCAATCCTAATGGAAAATACACCATCTGTTACGACCCTTTAGATGGTTCTAGCTTAGTTGATGTGAACTTATCGGTAGGTTCTATATTTGGTATCTATGAGGGTGAACTCAAAGGTGAAAACCTTGTAGCGTCTGCCTATGTGGTCTATGGACCTAGAATTGAGCTTGTTATAAGCGATAGAGAGTCTGCCCCTAAACTCTACCGTGTTGTGGGCGATGCGTTTAAATACATTTCAGAGATTAAAATGGACGAAAAAGGTAAGCTCAATGCCAGTGGGGGAACACAACAAAACTGGTGTGACTACCACAAAACATTCATAGATGACCTTTTTCAAGAGGGTTATCGTCTGCGTTACTCGGGAGGTATGGTGCCTGACCTACACCAGATTATGCTCAAAGGAGGAGGACTCTTCTCTTACCCAGGAACCAGCGACAAACCAAACGGAAAACTAAGACAACTCTTTGAAGTCATTCCATTTGCTCTTATGTATGAACAAGCAGGAGGCGAAGCCATTAACCACAAAGGGCTAAGACTTTTAGAACTTGTACCAAGCCACCCTCACGACACAAGCCCTTGTTTCTTTGGTTCGCACTATGAAATCAACGCTTTACGAAAAGCTTACGGTATGTCATAATGGAAGAAAAAGTTTTAGATGAGTGGGAACTTGAACTTAAAAAACAGAAAAAAATTCTTGAAGCCCACCTCAAAGAGTTGGGCATCACTTCAGAGATGGACTGCCCTGACTTTCCTCATTGTAAAATACAAGAGAAATATGTCGAAGCCGTTTACAACAGCATGAGCAAAGGTGCTGGTGGTGGATTTGAGTTTTAACTCCCCATCATTTTAATACCCATTAATCGAATAAGTCACATAAAAAACAATGCGTGTTGTCGTTGTCGGATAAGGATAATCCATATACGCCACACGAATTAACGACAGCGTATTTTCATCTAATGCCCGATACCCAATGCGTGTTTTTAAGCGTAAATCAGAGATGTCACCATTGGGGTGAAGATTAAAAGAGACCACATTTGTCCCCTCTTGCCCTGTACGCCCTGCCCCTTCAGGGTAGCCTCTTTGCGTCAATGTTCTTTGGGTAATGGCTTGAATGCTATCTAAATTATTTTCAATAAACTTCTTTTGTGTCGGTGTAAAATTATGAAACTCTTTACCGTAAAGTTTTTTAATCTTATTGTTAGGGTAAGACCAAGGCGTATCTAAAACAGGTTTAGGATTCAACATCGGTTCAGCAATATAGACCATCTCACTCTCAAATGCTTCTAAAGATTGTTGCTTTGGTGGCGTAACAACAACTTCTTCAACTATCTCTTCTCTAAACGGTTCTTCATTAAAAACTTCCTGCTCAAAAACTTCCTCTTCAAAAATCTCTTTTGGCACAACTTTTTTTTGAATTATTTTCTTCTTCTTTTTAGTGATTTTCTTTTTCTTAACATGCTTCTTTTTGATAATTTTTTTCTTTTTGACAA
>JALSQB010000070.1 GCA_026985655.1 Campylobacteraceae bacterium
CTAAAGGAGAGGCTCTTCTATCAACAGCAGTTGAACCATCAAAGATTAATCAACATTCCTATGCACATGTTTGGTATAGTTATAATGGTCTTGAATGGACAAATATTTATGCTGTAAAAAAAGATATTTGGTCTGCAAAATATTTTCAATATGGACGTATTAGTTTTCCTCAAAATGCCTTTAATAATAGTACTATTTATTTTTCAGGTCATGCTCTTAAAGGTATAGATAACAAAATTATGTTTATTAACAATTTCACTTAAAAAAGCATGCACAATAATATTGGTTTATGGAGTATTTTAACTTTATCTATTTACTCCACAAAAATCAATAATAATCTTATTTTTAGAAATTTTTATATTTTCAAACTCACTATGTCCCACTAAAAATACAATCACATCCGCTTGATTAATCGCATCTTCATAATTTACAATATCAAACTCAGAAAAATTTTTAATATTTGGTTCAACTGCCAAAATATCTAAATCACTAGCTCTTAATTGACGTGTAATATAGAGTGCTGGAGACTCACGTAAGTCATCTATATTTGGTTTAAAAGCTAATCCCATACAGGCAACTCGTGCTTTTCGCTTATGTTCATTCTCAAATTTAAGTGCAGCATTTTTTACTTTTTCAATTGCCCATTCGGTTTTATAAGTATTCACTTCACGTGCAGTACGAATAATTTTAGCATCTTCACCCCCAGCATGAACAATAAACCATGGATCAACAGCGATACAATGTCCACCCACACCAGCACCTGGCTGAAGTACATTTACCCTTGGATGTCGATTAGTAAGTTGAATTAACTCCCAAACATCAATCTCAAATTTATCACATAAAATAGAAAGCTCATTGGCAAAAGCGATGTTCGTATCTCTAAATGAATTTTCTGTTAATTTTGCCATCTCTGCTGTTTTGGCATCCGTAGAGAGTACTTCTCCATCAACAAATGTTCTATAAAATTCTACTGTCTTAACTGTAGCTTCAGGTGTCGTTCCACCAACAATTCTATCATTTTCAACCAACTCTCTCATAATTTGACCAGGAAGCACACGCTCTGGACAGTGAGCAATATAGAGTTTTGAAGTATCAACTCCTTTCTCTTTTAAAACCTCTTCTACTTTATGTGTTGTTCCTACAGGTGAAGTTGATTCTAAAATAATAATGTTTCCCTCTTTAACATAAGGGGCAATGGCTCTTGATGCTGAGACAACATAGTCAATATTAGGTACAAAGCCTTCATGAAAAGGAGTAGGTACAGCAATAATAAATACATCTGCTTCTACAGGAGTTAAGGAAGCTTTTAATTTCTCACTCTTTACTGCTGCTTGCACAAATGTATCTAATTCTGGCTCAACAATGTGGATTTCCCCTCTATTAATAATATCTACTGTTGCTTGAACGACATCTACCCCATGAACATCATAACCTTTGTTTGCCAATAATGCTGCTGTTGGTAAACCAATATATCCTAAACCTATCACACATATTTTATTCATTTGTTATTCCATTATTTTATTTTTATCATTTTACTCTAAAATAACTAAAAACAACTAAAAATAATCATAAATTTTTAAATTAAGATATAGCAAAAAAACAAATTCAATTAAGAGTAAATTTATCTGATTTAAACTATAATCCTAAATATTTAAAAATAAGGATTTAGAATGGCAACAGTAACATTTAAAAATGACATCGTATGTAACCTAGCAGGTACAGAAATTAACGTTGGTGACACAGCACCAGTAACAACAGTAGTAAACTGTAACCCAATGCTTCAAGATGAGCAAATTGGTGGAGAAGGTAAAGTTCAATTGGTAATCGCAGTACCATCACTTGACACAGGTGTTTGTGACGCTGAAACTAGAAGATTTAACACAGAAGCAGCATCTCTTGATGGTGTAGAAGTAGTTACTGTATCTATGGATTTACCATTTGCTGCTGCTAGATGGTGTGGAGCTGCTGGAATTGAAAACATCAAAGTATGTTCAGACTTCAGAAACAAAGATTTCGCAAACGCTTATGGTGTTCTTTTAGCTGATGGTCCTTTGGCTGGTGTAACTGCTAGAGTTATCTTTGTAATTGGAAAAGACGGAAAAGTTGCTTACAAACAAACTGTTCCTGAAATTACAGAAGAACCTAACTACGAAGAAGCATTAGCTGCTGCAAAAGCTGCTCTTTAATCTTCATTTCTCACCTTTTTTGGGTGGGAAACTTCTTTATGGTGCAATAAATTGACACCCTACCACCTCAAATATTTGCTATAATACCCTCAATGAGATACACAGAAAAACAGATAGAAAAATATCAACGCCAACGCTACATTACTTTTTTAGAAAAAGTGACTAAGAACCTTTTTAAAATGTTTCGCGATGAAAAGACCACCCAAGAGCAATTTTTGACTAAATTTACTGAACTCAAAAAAAAGCTCGATGAGCAAGTTAGCATACAACTCAATTCAGAGTATCATCAACAGATGAAAGATTACATCGACAGGCTTACCCTTGAAGTAGAGAATGAATTTGTGTTAGATAACATTCGTGAAGCCAATATGACGCTACTTAATCGACTTCAAAAACTAAAAAATGGGACTTCTTACAAAAAAGACAAACATAAACATAAAGAAAAAAACCAAGATTGGGGTTAAATTAATTGTACCTCTTCTTCTAATTTTACCCCGAAGCGATTAAAAATCTTCTCTTTGGCTAAATCTATCAAATACTTCGCCTCTTCAAATGTTCCCCCTCCGTTATTGACTAAAAAGTTTGCATGCACTTCACTCCACTGCATCGCCCCTTTGCTTGCCCCTTTTAATCCCACCTCTTCAATGAGCCGTCCTGCATAATCTCCTTCAGGATTTTTAAATGCAGAACCTGCACTTGGGGTTTTAGGCTGATTGGAACGAACATCTTTAAGTTCTTGAAGTAAGGCTGGGTCAAACCCTCTTTTAACTTTAAATCGTACCTCAGTAGCGATGCCACCAAGCTTTGCAAACCTGTATCCGTATTCTATATTTTCTTTAGAAACCCAAACACCATCTATTTTGACAGCCTCTAAAATATTAAATACTTCATAAGCTTTAACCCCTGCATTCATCGCCACCATTCCCCCAAGTGAACCAGGTAACTTTGCCACAAATTCAAACCCTGCTAAGTCATTTTTTTTAGCAAAAGAGAGTATCTTTCCTGTCGGTGTCGCACAACCAATGGTTAAAGTATTATCTTCCAATTCCATAAATGAAAAATCTTTAGAGAGCATCATCAAAGGTGGAGGATTAGCAGAGACCAACAAATTGTTGGCATGACCTATTATCATTCTGTTTTTGGGAATTACATCATCACGTTCCAACATAAGCACCTCTATGCAAACTCCTACTTTAATGCTTGAAAATCTTGAAAAATCTATGGTTTTAGTGTACATTTTAATCCTATAAATATTTTATCATTATACCAAACTTAGAAAACATATAAACAGAACATTGTTTTCTAATTCTATTTTAGTTATAATTCTGCCCCATTGAAAAATTGGGGCATTAGCTCAGCTGGGAGAGCGCTTCGCTGGCAGCGAAGAGGTCATCGGTTCGATCCCGTTATGCTCCACCATCTCACAATTTTACTCAATCTCTATTTTTTACCTCTTAAAGTATCTTTTTTCTAAAATATCTGTAAACATTTTTTTGTCTATACGATAAATATGTACCTTTTTATCAAAGGGGTAGTCGTAGCTT
>JALSQB010000071.1 GCA_026985655.1 Campylobacteraceae bacterium
GTGAAAAACTAAGTTCGCCCAAAATATCAGGGTCAAGTAACTGTTCTTCATAGTTCTCTTTTTGGTACTCTTTTTGAATTTGAATTTTAAATGCTTCTAAATTTGTTTCCTCTAAACTCAAACCAATAGCAGCTTCATGTCCACCAAATTTCTTTAAAAGAGGGCGACACGCTGTGGTGATTTTAAAAAGATTACAAACGTGAAAACTGCGTCCCGAACCTTTTAACTCCCCATTTTCACTGCGTGTTAGCACAATACACGGCTTCTCAAAACGTCGCCCCACCCGTGCAGCCACAATGCCCACAACCCCCTCGTGCCAGTTTTCACCCACGACCACAATGACATCATCGTCCATTTCTACTTGTTGCATCGCCTCATCGGTGATTTGTTGCTCAATCTTTTTACGATTTTCATTAAAATCTTTGAGCCTGTCTAACCGTACCCTTGCATCATAAATATTAGAACTCAAAAGAAACTCAACTGACCAAGAGGCATCGTCCATGCGTCCAGCCGAATTTAACACAGGAGCAATTTGAAATCCAATATCTTCAGCATTGAGTGCGACTTTGTCGAGCTTCTCCATAAAGGCTTTAATCGCAGGTAAAGTAGAGCGATTGAGAAGTTGTAGTCCTGCTTTAACCATCGCACGGTTAATGTGTTGCAGAGGCATCATATCAGCAATAACTGCAATGCTCACTAAGCCTAGGTATGACTTAACATCTACATTGGCGTTTAATGCCTTGTTAAGTGATGCTATGAGGTACCAGGCAATCTGTGCACCACACACCTCTTCGTAAGGAAAAGGACAATCCTCTTGTTTTTGGTCAATAATCGCATATGCTGTTGGGATTTGAGCAGGAACAATGTGATGGTCGGTAATAATCAAATCAATGCCCATCGCTTCACACATCTTAGAAGCTTCCACAGCAGCAATGCCATTATCTACCGTGAAAACCAAATCAAAGCCCTCAACACGTGGCATCAAATTAGGGGATAAGCCGTAACCATCTCTAAATCGGTTGGGAATTATCCACTCCAACTCCACCCCAATGTCTCTAAAAAACATCGCCATAAGTGTGGTAGAGGTCACGCCATCAACATCATAATCACCAATGAGCATTATCTTTTCACCTGTGTGAATGGCTTTAACCATTCGTGCTACGGCTCTGTCCATATCTTTAAACTGTGAGGGTTTAGGCAGATTGGCTAAAGAGAGATGCCCCTCTTTTAAAAAGCGTCGTTGGAGTTGCTGTTCTATCTGTTGAGGGGTTATTTTTGGGTAGGGCATAGAGGTTCTCCTCTATGTACGTTCTAACGCACTCTTCACAAATGCCAAAATCGAAGGATTTGGATTTTGCAAACGTGAGGTGAACTCTGGGTGAAACTGTACGCCCAAGAACCAAGGGTGGTCTTGAACTTCAACAGCTTCAATCAGTCCATCTGATTCTCCTGTAATTGTCATGCCTTTAGCTTCTAAATCGGCTCGGTATTTAGGATTGGCTTCATATCGGTGTCGGTGACGCTCAAAAATGGTTGATGCCCCATACGCTTCACGCAAGTTTGACCCCTCTTTGGTATTACACTCATACTCACCCAAACGCATGGTTCCTCCCATAGGAGAGGTGGAGGTTCGTACTTGTCGTGAACCTGATGCGTCAATAAACTCATCGATTAAGAAGATAATTGGATTACTGGTCTCTTTGTCAAACTCTACTGAAGTGGCATCACTTAAGCCCAATACATTACGTGAATACTCTACCATGGCAAGTTGCATTCCCAAACAGATGCCTAGAAATGGAATCTTCTCTTCACGTGCATACTTAATGGCTTCAATTTTACCTTCAACCCCACGCTCTCCAAAACCACCTGCGACTAAAATTCCATCACAATCTATGAGGTATTTTTTTGCTCCATTGTTTTCGATTTTTTCAGAATCAACCCATTTAATCTCAACATTCACATCTAGGTTTGCCCCTGCGTGAATAAGTGCTTCGGTTAAAGATTTGTACGACTCTTTTAAGTCTAAATATTTACCTACAAAAGCGATGGTCGTCTTATGTGTTGGTTGAATAATACGGTGTACTAAATCTGACCAAAGTTGCATATCTGGTTGAAGTTTCCCAAGATTTAACTCTTTTGCAATTGGTTCTAAAATATCTTGTGCCATAAAATTTAATGGAACTTGATAGATAGTAGGTGCATCTAAAGCAACGACCACTGATTTTTCATCAACATCACAAGTATAAGCAATTTTACGGCGAATGTCTGAAGGAACATGGATTTCAGAGCGTAAAATCAGCATTTGAGGTGTAATACCAATGCGTCTTAACTCTTGAACAGAGTGTTGGGTCGGTTTGGTTTTAATCTCTCCTGCTGTACGAATATACGGCAGTAGGGTTACGTGAATGTTCATCACATTTTCACGTCCCATTTCATGTTTCATTTGGCGAATGGTCTCTAAAAAAGGCATGCCCTCCATGTCACCTGTTGTTCCACCGAGTTCTACAATTAAAATATCTTTGTTTTCTCCAGCTTTAACAATTCGCTCTTTAATCTCATTGGTAATGTGAGGCACAATTTGAATGGTTTTACCCAAATATTTACCCTCACGTTCGTTGTCAATAACTGATTGATAGACTCTACCTGTGGTAAAGTTGTTGTTTTGGGTTAATGCTGTGTCTAAAAAACGTTCATAGTGTCCTAAATCTAGGTCAGTTTCTGCACCATCTTTGGTGACAAAGACTTCACCATGTTCTAAAGGCGACATGGTTCCAGGATCTACGTTAATGTAGGGGTCAAGTTTAAGTACGCCTACTCTAAATCCAGAATGTTTCAAAAGCGTTCCCACACTCGCAGCTGTAATTCCTTTTCCAAGAGAGCTTAATACCCCTCCTGTAACAAAAATAAATTTGGTTGTCATCTATATTTTTCCTCTTTTATGCAATGATTGGCATAATAACTGTAATAAACTCTTTGTCTTTTAAAACAAAAGGTAGGGTTGGTTCATTTAATAGTAGTTGAAATTCATGTGATTCTACTTGAGAAATAAAATCAAGCATATATCGGCTATTGAGATTTAATTCAAAGGTTTCATTGACTCCTGTTTCTATTTGTAATTCCGTTTTTGCATCTACATTATCGGCAGTTAATGAGTTAAATAAAATGCTTTGTGGATTAAAGTTGATTTTAATTTCTGTTGAAATAGTGGTAATGGTTTTAATTGCTTCTAGCATCTCTTTTTTAGGGAGTGTGATTGCCATTTTATGTTCACTTGGAATAATACGTTTATAATCTGGATAATTTCCATTAAGTAAACGTGTGAAAAAATAGTAATTTTCATTTTGAATAATTAAATTTGTTTCGTCATAGTGAATATTGATTTTATCAATAAAAAGTTTTTGGATTTCTAAAATGGCTTTTTTAGGAATAATTAGTGAAAACTCTTTGTCACTTGGTGTTTCTAAAGAGACAATAGCCAATCGTCTGGTATCTGTACCTACTAATTTTGTTTGTTGAGATTTAATATCTAACAATGCTCCATTAAGTTCAAATTTGGGATTGTTATTGTCAATTGATGTTGAAACTTTTTTAAATCCTTTAATCAAATTAATTGAATCAATGGTAATTTGTGGTTTATTTTCTATGAGAGGAAAAGAGGGAAAATTTTGAGCATTGAAAGTAGGGAGTTTAAATTTAGATTTATTTTGTTTAATGTGTAGGGTGTTTTCTATGATTTCAAGGGTAATCTCTTCATCTTTTAAAATTCTAATAATGTCTAATAATTTTTTTCCATTAGCTGTAAAAATACCTTCTTCTTCAATGATTATATTTTTTGAAGTAGTAAGCAGACCAATTTCACCGTCGGTTGCTTTTACGTTTACAACATCATTTAGTGCTTCTATGTAAACATGTGAAGTAATTTGACTGGCATCTTTTTTTTCTAAAAAAGCTTGTACATTGATGAGTATAGACTCAATTAATGGTTTAGAAACATGAATTTTCATTATTTATCCTTTATATTTCATCTTTTTTAACTCTTTTGATGCTCTTATTTTATTTAAATAAGTAGCAGTAGTAGTAGTTCTTGTTGAATATGTGAATAAGTTGTTTAAATCTATATTTTATAGGCGTTTATTTACTCAAAATATAGTTTAAAAGTTTCACATTTTTTCACTTATTGAATTATATCTTTTTTTATTAGTTCTTTAGATTAAGTGTTAATCACTATTTTGAGAAGTGATTTTGTTTGAAAATTCTTCTAATAAAACTTTGAAGTTTTCATCATTCTCAACCATTTCATTTATTTTTTTCATCGCATGTGAAACAGCTGTATGGTCTTTCATTCCAAAGTAAACAGCAATTTGTGGCATTGAGTTTGCAGTGAGATTTCGGGTTAAATAGATGGACATACGGCGAGCAGCTACCACATCTTTAGTTCGTTTTTTTGATTTTATGTCGGAGAGCTTTATGTTCATCTCTTTTGAGATAACTTTTACAATGTCATCAATGGTGGTATTTGTTTGTTTCTCTGCCAGTTGGTCTTTAATCACATTTTGTGCAAAATCAAGCGTGAGTTCTTGGTTCATAAGCCCTGCGTAAGCATTGAGTTTAATAATCGCCCCTTCAATTTCACGAATGTTATCGCCCATATTTGAGGCAATGAAGTTAATAATATCTTGATTTAGGGTGATGCCATCTATCTCACATTTTTTCTGAATAATCGCAATTTTGGTCTCTAGCCCTGGGGGTTGAATGTCTGCCATAAGCCCCCATTCAAAACGGCTTCTTAGTCTATCTACGAGTCCTGCTATTTTGTTGGGCTGTCTATCTGAAGTGATGACAATCTGTTTTTTTGCTTGGTGTAGTTCATTAAAGGTGTGAAAAAACTCCTCTTGCGTTTGCTCTTTTCTGCTTAAAAATTGAATATCATCAATGAGTAGTACATCACACTCTCTAAAGTGGTCACGAAATCTATCCATGGTTTGAGAACGTAAATGGGAGGTAAATTTGTTCATAAACTGTTCAAAGGTAGTATAGATTACCTTTTTCCCCATAGCAATTTGATGATTTCCAATGGCTTGAATAAGGTGTGTTTTACCCAGACCTACGCCACCATAGAGAAAAAGAGGATTATACAATGCCCCTGGTTTTTCAGCCACCGATTTTGAAGTGGTATAGGCAAATTGATTAGAATCCCCAATAATAAAGCTTTCAAAGGTAAAAGAGGGGTTTAAAATGGTGCTTTTACTTTGGTTTTTATTTTCCTCTTTAAGTTGTACCTGTTGTTTGGAAGTATTGGCTTTTGTTTTACCCACCGAGATAATGACTTTTGGAAGAATATCGGACTCTACTTCAAAAAGATGGGCAATTTTATTTTGATATTTGGTTTTTATCCACTTCGCCACAAGCATATTGGGTGCATAAAATTGTGCTAAATTTGACCGAGATGCATTTTCATCATAGGTGAGTGTTCGAATGTATCTTTCCCATTCTGAATTACTGATTTCTTGCTTAAGTTTTTTAAGTACTATATTTCCTATGTTCATGCGTTTCCAATTCTTAATGTGAATAATTCTGTGAATTTTAGCAAAAATTCGCTAAAATATGGGTTTAAAAGACGGTGTGCTGAAACTATTCACACTGTGAATAAAGGTGTGAATGAAAATACTTGGAATTGACCCTGGAACCCGAATTCTAGGTTATTGTGTACTTGATTTAACGAATGGAAACTATTCACTTGTTGAAGCAGGGATACTTAAATTTAAAAAAAATATTTTAAAAGAACAGATATGTGAATTGGTTGATGGATTAGATACCATTCTTGATGCCCATCAAATAGATGAAGTAGCCATAGAAGATATTTTTTATGCACATAATCCTCAAACAGTTTTAAAATTAGCACAGTTTAGAGGAGCAATTACTTTAAAAATATTATTAAGTGTCGGTGATTACCATGAATACACCCCTTTGCAAGTGAAAAAAGCGATTACAGGCAATGGAAAGTCAGCCAAAGAACAAGTAGCTTTTATGGTTAAGCGTTTATTAAACATTAAGAAAGAGATTAAGCCTTTAGATATTACAGATGCGATGGCAATCGCCATAACTCACGCACAGCGAGTAAAACAGAGAAAAAAAGTGAAAAAATAGTAGATTAGTCGATAAGTTAAATTTTACTTTAACAGTTTTCTTCTTTTGACTTCTAACTCTTGTAATTTTAATTTTTTCTCCCAAACTTCTATTTGCATATTACGTTCTTTGGTTCCCTCATCAAGTTCTTCCTCTGGCTCTTCTTCTGGTTCTTCTTCTTTCTCTACTTTCTTCTTTTCTTTTTGAATATCAACTTTACCGACATCAACATAACGTTTATCTATGGCGATATTTCCATCACTATCGGTTGCCATATAGAGTATCATGTAGCGACCATCTTGGTTTATATCTATATTTTCCATGCTCACCACATTAATCTCTCCATCTTGCTCATCATAGGCAGATACCCCAGGTTCTACATAATCCTCACCCAATTGAAGCTTTACCGTTTTTGCTCCTTTTAGATGAATAACAGGAGAGATTTTTTTGGCAAGTTTAAAGATTTTTCTCTCTTTCTTCTTCTCTTGTTTCACTACTTTTGTAGGCGTATTTTTTATAGGTGCTGTAATTGGAGGTTTAACAAATGGATTTGTTCTCCTAACTTTCTTTATGAATCTATCTTTCTTAGTAATAATATTATCTAAAGCACCACTACCTTTTAAAACAAAACTTTTAATTGCAAGAATTCTGACTCGATTGTCATAATAGGAAATGTCCTTTTGCAAATCACGCTCAACGGTTTGCCATTTACCATTTTTAGAAGCGTTTCCTAGTCCATATTGCATATAACTTTTACCCTCACCTGAGGTATAGACAAGATAGTGTTGTCCTCTATTGGTATCGAGTGCTACAATAATGACAAAATCTTTGGAAAATTTCATCTCCCAAGAGAGCCAATAGGCATTTTTCTCTTGCTTTTTTATTTTTAACTCATAGGCAAAGTTATTGCCTTTTGCTAGAAACTCTAAAACATGGCTCTTCTTTTGCTTATCCAATACATTTTTAATACTATCATTAGTATTAATCTGTTTCCATCGTGTAATTTTAGCATCTTCTGCATCTTCATGTACTATTTGTGCATGAACAAAAGCCGTCAATAAAAATATTAATAAAAATCTAATTAAAATCATTTAATATTATATCATAGAAATAGTTATAGAAAAAAATATTAAAAATATGACAATTTGACATATTACTAGGCTAATCAACAAAAAACTATTAAAATGGTGTTAATATTTTACAACTTAAGGATTATAAGGATGTCAATTACAATGGATGCAAACAAACAAAAAGCTTTAGATATAGCAATGAAACAAATCGATAAAAACTTTGGTAAAGGGACAATTGTACGTCTTGGTGACAAAGACATTGAAGCCATAGAATCTATTAGTACAGGTTCATTAGGGCTAGATATGGCACTGGGAATTGGTGGTGTTCCTGTGGGTCGGATTATTGAAGTTTATGGACCTGAAAGTTCAGGTAAAACAACTTTGGCATTACAAATTACTGCTTCAGCTCAAAAAGATGATAAAGTTTGTGCTTTTATAGATGCCGAACATGCTTTAGATGTTCTCTATGCTAAAAACTTAGGAGTTGATGTTGAAAATCTTTTGGTTTCTCAACCAGACTTTGGAGAACAAGCGCTTGATGTACTTGAAACCTTAGCACGTTCGGGAGCAGTTGATGTTATTGTGGTTGATTCCGTAGCAGCCCTTACTCCAAAAGCTGAAATAGAAGGTGAAATGGGAGACATGCAAGTAGGGCTTCAAGCACGGCTTATGTCCAAAGCCCTTAGAAAATTGACAGCCGTGTTACATAAAACCAACACGACTGTTATTTTCATTAACCAATTACGTATGAAAATTGGAATGATGGGCTATGGCTCACCAGAGACCACCACAGGGGGGAATGCCCTTAAATTTTACGCTTCAGTACGTATTGATGTTAGAAGAATCGCCACGTTAAAACAAGGTGAAGCTCAAATTGGAAACAGAGTTAAAGCCAAAGTAATCAAAAACAAAGTAGCTCCACCTTTTCGACAAGCAGAGTTTGATATTATGTTTGGTGAGGGTATCTCGATGGAGGGTGAATTGGTAGATTATGGAGTTAAACTTGACATAATTGACAAATCAGGAGCTTGGTTCTCTTATGGTTCTGGAAAATTAGGTCAAGGAAAAGAGAATGTAAAAGCCAAATTTAAAGAAGACCTTGCCTTACGTGATGAGATTGAAGGTAAGATTAAAGAGGCACTGGGTATTACAAGTATGCTTACTATGGATACAAAAGAGATTAAAGACAGTGATGATGAAGATAAATAACATAATATAGTCTTATTTTTTTACCTTACTATGTTAAAATTTCAGTAATAATTTTACAATAAGGTAAACCATGATTTTTATTGATGATGTAAGAGCAAATGAAGTAATGGACAGTAGAGGAAACCCAACTGTTCAAGCAACGGTAAGTTTAAGTGATGGAACAGTAGCCTCTGCCATTGTCCCAAGTGGTGCAAGTACAGGAAAAAGAGAAGCACTTGAACTTCGTGATGGTGGTGATCGTTACATGGGTAAAGGGGTACTTAAAGCATGCGAAAATGTTAATGAAAAGATTTCTGAAGTACTTTTAGGACTCTCTCCTTACAATCAAGCTGAAGTAGATTTAACGATGAAAACACTTGATGGCACTGAAAACTATGGAGAACTTGGAGCCAATGCTGTGCTTGGTGTCTCCATGGCCGTAGCCCGTGCAGCAGCAAAATCTATGAACATGCCACTTTACCGTTACTTAGGTGGCGCAAATGCTGTCACTTTACCTGTACCAATGTTTAACATCATTAATGGGGGAGAACACGCAAATAACTCTGTTGATTTTCAAGAGTATATGATTATTCCTCACGGTTTTGATACCTTTTCAAGAGGGCTTCAAGCTGTTGCAGAGATTTATCAACATCTTAAAAAAATCATTGATGGTATGGGTGAGAGTACCGCAGTAGGTGATGAGGGTGGTTTTGCACCAAACTTAAAGTCCAATGAAGAACCACTTCAAGTTATTATCCAAGCCATTGAATCAGCTGGTTATAAAGTGGGAGAAGAGATAGGTTTAGCACTTGATGTTGCAGCGTCTGAACTTACCAATGATGAAGGACTTTATGTACTTAAGTCTGAAAACAGAGAATTGACATCGGCTGAAATGGTCGCTTACTATGCTGACTTATGTACGAAGTATCCTATTGTTTCTATTGAAGATGGATTAAGTGAAGATGATTGGGAAGGTTGGAAAATTCTTACAGAAGAACTCTCTACTAAAACGCAACTTGTTGGAGATGATTTATTTGTAACAAATGTAACTATTTTAGCTGAAGGAATTGACAAAAACATTGCCAATTCAATTTTGATTAAACCCAATCAAATTGGTACCGTTTCAGAAACAATGCAGACGATTAGATTAGCACAGCGAAATGGATACACATGTGTGATGTCGCATCGTTCTGGAGAGAGTGAAGACACGTTTATTGCAGACTTTGCCGTAGCGATGAACACAGGTCAAATTAAAACAGGTTCAACAGCAAGAAGTGATAGAATTGCTAAATATAACCGTCTGCTAGAGATTGAAAGAGAACTTGGACAATTTGAGTATCTTGGTTCAGAAACATTTAACTAGATGAGCTTTTCAGTTGAAAATGATGTCGCTCCATTAATTGATAAGTTTGAGAGGCTTCTTGGTCTCTCATTTAAAGTCTTTTTAATGACCTCATTTACGGTGATGTTATTGGGTATTTATATTGCTAATTTACTTTTTGGAAATTACTCTTTAAGTGTATTGCAAAAATTAAGAGTGCATGAACGTGTACTTACTCAAGAGATAGAAATTTTAAAAGAGAACAATGCCGACTTACACAAAAAATATCTTGAATGGCAAGATGCTCATTAAACTTTTACTAACTTCTTAATAACAAGCATAGAAATAATTACTTCCAATAAACTTGCTAAAATAACAGCATAATAATCAAACTCTATAATAGTCGCATGTTCATAAGCAAGTGTGGCAACAGCAATCATAAGGGTTAGCGGCATAGACAAAGCAAATGCAATTAAGAGTGCGTCTTTTTTTTCAGTAATAAAAGAGAGCGTAAATGAAGCAACAATACGAATAAAGAACATTCCCAATAACAATAGAGAAGTTGTTTTTAATACTTCTAAAATAAAAATATTTTTCAAATCAAATGATGCACCAACATAGACAAAAAATATTGGTACTAAAAAACCAAATCCAAAAGAGGATATTTTTGCTTCAAGCTCTTTATGTTGATGAAAAAAAGTGGCAATAAATACCCCTGCAATAAATGCACCAAAGGCAACCTCAAGGTGTAGCTTTAACATCACCGAAATCATAATAAAAAAGATACCCATAGCAAGACGTACACTTTGATATTTGTTATTAGAAATTTTACCATGGGGCATAAGGGTTGTTTTTAACTCTGGATACCACCAAAAAAGTGACCGAAACAGAAGATAAAGAAGCCATATAGAAACCAAAAAGAGTGATAAAAGTGCAATTTGAGAAAAGAGTTCATGCAGACCTTTTGTATTAGAAGAGGCTTCAAAGATGGTTAAAGCAATAATACTAAGTACCTCGCCTATGGTTCCTACTAAAAAAGAGATTTTAATCCAGCTTAGCTCTTTTCCATACTCTCCAGAGAGTGTGGCTAAAAGACCAATAGAGATTAAAGGTAATATCATAATCAGGACAGGATTTAAATTAAAAATAAAACCAAATAAAACTGCTAAGAGCCACATTGTAATCAAAAAATAAACAGCTTGGACAATATAGACTTTTGGCATACTAATAATACTTTTAATATTGACCTCTAAACCTGCTAAGAACATTAAATAGAGAAATCCCACATGGGCAATAAGAAAAAAGATATTATTTGTAATGTCAATAAAGCCCAAAAACGCGAGGAATGAGCCTAAGACTATTTCAATAGGTGCTGTTGGTAGTCCTACAAAACGAGAGATATGTGGAGAGAGTACTAAGATTAAAGAGATGGTTAATATGATACCAATAATTCCATCATCCATGACAGCTAACGGCTACTCCATACCCCAGTTTTTCTAACATTTTTTTATCTTTTAGAGGAGCATCTCCTGTGGTTGTCAAATAGTTTCCAATAACCATAGCGTTAGCACCTGCTTCAAACATAAGTTCTTCACTACCCTCAAAAAGGAGTTCCCTTCCTCCTGCTACCATCAATAATTTCTCTTCACCTAAAAGTTTTCTCGCTCGGCTAACAATCAGCAATGCTTCTTCTTTTGAGATATTTCTACTTTTAATTGGCAGTGCTTTATTGGGGTGATAAAAATTTAAAGGCGTTGATTCAGGGTTTAAAGAAGCAATGGCATTGAGTAATGACGTTCTATCTTCAGCTGTCTCTCCCATACCAAAGATTCCTCCTGTACAGAGTTGCAGTCCTACTGATTTTGCATTTTGGCATGTTTCATAACGTTCAGACCAACTATGTGTGGTACAAATCGTAGCGTAGTAATCTTCTGAAGTTTCTAAATTATGGTTATAGCTGTCAATACCATGTTCTTTTAAATAGCGTAACTGTTCTATTGAAGCTGTTCCATTACACGCAATCAGATTTAGATTATCAACTTCAGCTTTAATCGCTTGGGAAGCACGTGCTACAAAATCTACTTTTTTGTCATCTAGCCCTTTTCCTGCTGTAACCAAACAGTAGCCTAAAGCTCCATAAGATTTTGCTTTTTTAGCTTCTTGGACAATGGTATCTATGGATTTGTAATTATAGCGTTCAATATCAGCATGGTAGCGTACACTCTGCGTACAAAATTTACAATCTTCTAAGCAAGTTCCTGACAAAATGTTGTTGATGGCACATAAAAATATCTCTTTTTTCATATTCGCATTATTCCTAATTTCAAAGAAGAGGTTGCTGAAAATAGTTTATAAAATTTTATACAGTATAATTACAAAAAAATAAAGGATACCATTGACAAAGCTACACACGACATTACTATTGTTAGTTATTATTTTAGCACCTTCTCTTTATGTTCTCTTAACGCAGGAGAAGAGTCATAAGCCTATTAAAATTGAACCAATTAAGGTGTCAGAGATAACAACCTTAAAAGTGTCAAAAGCACCAACAGAGATACTCTCTCAACTTAAAGTAGCTACGCAAACGGCAAAGGCAGGGATTAAAAAAGATAAAGAAGAGGTGGCTAGGTCACTGTTGGATTCTTTAGAAGAAAAAATTGTTGAACAAAAAATAGAAGAGATTAAACCTATTTCTCAAAGTGTACCTCTTAAGCAGACGAAATCACTACCAAAACAAAAACTTACTCAAAAAATCGTACACAAAAAAGTGGTTCACAAAACAGTCGTACATAAAAAAGTGGTTCAGAAAAAGAAAACGCTTCAGAAAAAAAGAGTTAAAGTGACAACAACGAAGAAAGTTAAGCAAAAAATGCCTAAAAAAATGCATTTAGTGACTAAGAAAACAAAAGAAGTTATTGCTGTTAATCCAAAGCGAAATGGTCTTACTCGTGAAGAGGAAGTAGCACTTTATGAAAAAAAATATGCTCATTCTTTAGAAGTAGTTAATGTTTCTAAGCCATTTGAAATAAAAGAAAAAAGTACTATTCCTGATGAAAAGTATTTTGAACCTATTAAAACAGTCAAAGAGGAAAATCCTAATGCACCCTTAAAATTTGTTAAAAAGCTAGGTGTGGTTGCTGTTTCTAATAAGTATGAAACAGATTTTGAAGTACCTAAAAAAGTGGAAGTTGCCAAAGAGGGAATTGTTAATGTACCAAGTGCGACAGTAGAAACAGAAGAGATTAAAAAATTAAAATTTGTAGATACACTGGGCGTAGTTGAAGTATCTAAGGAGTTTGAATCGATAAAAGCTAAGAACTAATCCTTAGCTTTTAGAGCTTAGACATCTAAGTGTTTAACATCTTTGGCATGGGTTTCAATGTAGGCACGTCGTGGCTCAACTTCATCTCCCATAAACAATACAAATGTATCAGAAGCTGTTTCATCATCGTCAATAACTACTTGCAGTAAACGTCTGTCTTCTGGGTTCATAGTGGTTTCCCAAAGTTGCTCTGGGTTCATTTCACCTAGACCTTTGTAACGTTGAATGTATGCTCCTCTTTTAGCACTCTCATTAACCATATTAAGTAGTGATAACAGGTCTTTGTCCTTATATTCATCGGTAATTCTATCTTGAATTTTTTGATTCATGTAAATCGCTTCATTGTAGTGTGGACTTGTAAATAGGTTATCATCAATAATAAGCTCTTCAAGTCCATCATTGGTCTGAACAAAATATTGAATAGATTCTTCATCTATTGACTTTGTTAAGATGTTATAACCAAGCTCATTAATGTATTTTTCTAGCGTAGCAGAAAGTGCTTGATTGTCTTTTGAGATAATGTCTGGGTTCTCTATCATGTGCCGAATGACCTCAGGCAAAGCAAAACGTTTTTCAATTTCGCCCAAGGTCATCTTGTAGTAAGCAACCAATTTAAAGAGTTCAGTTAAGTCTTGTTTTCCCATACTTTGAGATTCTAAAACACCAATTCCATTTTCAATTAAGAAGTCATTAAGGGATTTATCATCTTTTAAATAAGTTTCATTTTTACCTTTTTTGTATCGGTAAAGAGGTGGTTGAGCAAGATATAAATAACCTTTTTCAATAACAGGCTTTAAAAATCGGTAGAAGAACGTCATAAGAAGCGTTTGAATGTGCGAACCATCGACATCGGCATCGGTCATAATAATGACTTTGTGGTAACGCAGTTTCTCTTCATTAAACTCATCGCCAATCCCACAACCAAGAGCCGTAATCATATTTTTAATCTCATCAGATTTTAAGATTTTTTCTAAACGTGCTTTCTCAACATTTAAAATTTTACCTTTTAGGGGTAAAATCGCTTGGAAAACTCTGTCACGTCCTTGTTTGGCTGAACCCCCAGCAGAGTCCCCTTCGACCAGATAAATTTCAGAGAGTTCAGGGTCTTTACTTTGACAATCAGCCAATTTTCCAGGGAGTGTACCAATGCTCATGTTGTCTTTACGTTTGACCAAATCTTTGGCACGTTTAGCCGCGTCACGACCACGAGCAGCCAGAAGAATTTGAGCCATAAT
>JALSQB010000072.1 GCA_026985655.1 Campylobacteraceae bacterium
GAGGAGTTTTATGATGCTTCTGTTACTACTTTTTATGAATTTGGTTTTAAAGATGGAATCATAGATATTCTACCCATAATAAAAGCGATAAATGAAGAGAACAATAGAGTCGTAGCTATCTCAAAGTTTTTTAATACTGTAGTTGAGATAATAGAGAGCCTACATAAAAAATATGATTTACCCTTAGTTTTAAGTGGAGGAGTATTTCAAAATAGAGTGCTTTTAGGCTTAGTGTTAGAGCGAATACCTACGGCGATAATAGGCAATAAAATCCCACCTAACGATGGGGGAATTGCTTTGGGGCAGGTGGTGGCAGTAGATAAAGGGTTTAAAAGAATGAAATTAAGCACTTCGTGCTATAATAAATAAAATTCAATATAAGGATACATAATGACTGCCATAGAGAGTAATGCAGATATTTTAAATGGTTTATTGGTTTTTAAAGGTACGCGTGTTCCTGTACGAAATCTATTTGATTATTTATTAGCTGGGGAGAATATTAAAGATTTTTTAGAAGATTTTCCAACGGTTTCATTTGAACAGATACGCTATATTTTACAAAGTGCAGAGGTTTCTATTCAAAGAGAAAAAGTAGCTTAATGAAGATTGTAATTGATGAATGTTTACCTAAAAGAGTAACTCAATTTTTTGAGAAAGGTAGAGCCTATACTGTACCTCAAATAGGATTAAGTGGTGCAAAAGATACAGCCTTACTCAATGAGTTAGATAAAAGAGAAATCGATGTATTTATCACTATAGATGGAAATATTGAATACCAAGAACAATTCATTAATAGAAAATTTGGAACAGTCGTTATTATTTCTGTCTCTAATCGTTTTAATGATTTATTGCACCTAAAAGATAAAATTTTGAAAGCAGTAGATAGTGTCTCTAATGGAGAAATAGAGCATATTTCTTAAGTTTACTTGACTTTTTAGATAGATATTATACAATAGTTACTCCTCCAAAAAACCAAAATCAAACTGCTCTCGTTGTGCTTGAGAGCCGTCACAGAAGACTTCATTGTTGGTCTTTTTACGGTGACAAAGAAAAAAATCTGAATCTATAATAATTTGCCCTTTTTTAATATAAGTTTAACACTTTTCATACTAATATAATGAATATTCATTCATTAAGGAAAATAGATGGAACTCTCTTTGCTTTTACTCTTTTGGTACGGCATACTTCATGCATTTGGTCCAGACCATTTGACAGCCATTGGCGATTTTTCAATTGGTAAAAACAAAAAGAGAACGATGTTAATTACAATGCTTTTTGCTATTGGGCATGGATTGAGTCTATTTATCTTTGCAAAAATATTAGAAAATTTAGCAATAAGTGAAGAGATTTTAGCGTATGGGGATTTAATCTCTGGTAGTATCATTTTGGCTATGGGTTTCTATCTTCTTTTTATGGTTGCGACCAATAGAATTAATCTTAAAAAACATCTTCATCAAGGTAAAGAGCATATCCATATTTGGTTTGGAAAAGAGCATTCTCATCAGGAGAACATTGTTAAAGGTTCTTCATTTACGATGGGGCTTTTGATGGGTGCAGGAGGGGTGAGAGGTATGCTAGTGACCCTTGGTGCAGTAGGTAGTGGCAATGTAGATATGACAATGGTATTTGCATTTACAGCAGGAGTGATGATTATTTTTGTAGGGTTTGGGTTGGTGATTGCTTATCTTAATGAACATCTACTAGATAATTTAAAAAACATTAGAAGAGCATTCGCCTCAGCTGGAGTAGTATCTTTGCTTGTTGGTAGTAGTGTTCTGTTTAGTTAAAGGAGAAAATATGTGTAAAGATTGTGGTTGTAGTATTAGAGGAACTAAAGAGCATGAGGGAAAACATAGTCATGATGGAGGAAAAACTTTTCATTCTCATGATGATGAGCATACACATTCACACGATGAAGAGCATTCTCATGAGCATCAAAAGGCACATGAGCATTTGCATCATAACCCACAGTTAAATGACGCTAAAACTATTTCGGTGATTAAGAAAATTTTAGATAAAAATGACCAAGAGGCAGACCATAACCGAACACATTTTGAAGAGCATGGGGTTTTAGGGATTAATCTTATGTCTAGCCCTGGGGCTGGAAAGACAACGCTTTTGGAGTATTTGGCTGATGTGGCAGAGTTCAAATTTGGCGTGGTTGAGGGTGATTTAGAGACTGAAAGAGATGCCGACCGACTCAGAGCTAAAAATATTCCTGCTTGTCAAATCCAAACGGGAACAGCGTGTCATTTAGATGCGTTTATGGTGCATAAAGGGCTTCATGATATGCCGTTGTCTGACTTAGATGTCTGTTTTGTGGAAAATGTGGGAAATTTGGTTTGTCCTGCTTCGTATGATGTGGGAACGCACTTAAACATTGTATTGGTTTCCATTCCAGAGGGTGAAGATAAGATTGCAAAATACCCTGTGATGTTCCGTGAGGCTGATTTGATTTTAATTACCAAGACAGATTTGTTACCTCATTTTAAATATGACATGGAACGTGAGAAAAAAGAGGCACGACGCATTAAGCCCAATGTAGATATTTTAGAAGTCAATGTAAATGACATAGATTCAGTAAAAGCTGTTGCCGATTGGATAGAGTTTAAACGAAAGATGAGAGGTTAAATATGTGTTTAAGTATTCCCAGTAAAGTAGTAAAAATAAGCGAAGACCAAACCATGTGTACGGTTGATACCATGGGCGTACAACGTGATGCAAACCTTATGATGATGGGTGATGATAATGTTAAAGTAGGCGATTATGTATTGTTACACATTGGATTTGTGATGAATAAAATAGATGATGAAGAGGCTTTAGCTTCCATTGCTACCTACAAAGAAATCTTAGAATTGATGGACGAAGAAGAGCGAAAAAAAGTCATTTTAGAAGATGATGAATGCCCTAATAGGGGTCAATAATGGCAGAGCTAGAACTTAAAGACCTTTATGATGATTTTAGAGATGGAAAGACCATTGAAGCTTATGCGAAGCTCATTTCCCAAGATGCTAAAAAGCTTAAAAAAAACATAAACATTATGGAAGTGTGTGGTGGGCATACACATACGATTATGAAGTTTGGATTACCTCAACTGTTACCTGAAAATGTAAACTTTATTCATGGACCTGGTTGTCCTGTGTGCATTATGCCAAAAGAGCGAATTGACCATGCCTATGTTTTAGCAATGCAATCAGATGTTATTTTGGTCACATTGGGAGATATGATAAAAGTGCCAGGAAGCAACGGAAGCCTGCAAGATGCACGAGCCAAAGGGGCAGATGTTCGTTTTGTCTATTCTCCTATGGAGTGTATAAATATAGCAGAAGAGAACCCCAATAAAAAGGTTATCTATTTTGCTATTGGTTTTGAAACTACTACGCCCATGACAGCTGTGTTGGTAGAGCAAGTGATTAAACTAAATGTGCCTAATATTCTCTTTCACATCAACCATGTAACCGTACCTGAAGTGATGGTAGAGCTTATCGCCGATAGAGATGCAGAGCATCAGATAGATGCCTTTTTAGGGCCAAGCCATGTAAGTGTCATAACTGGTTCAAAAATTTATGATACCTTTCCAAGAGATTATGATAAGCCAGTTGTTGTCACAGGTTTTGAACCTGTCGATGCCATGCAAGGCATTAGCATGATAGTCAAGCAGTTTGTAGAGGAGCGTTGTGAGCTTGAAATCCAAT
>JALSQB010000073.1 GCA_026985655.1 Campylobacteraceae bacterium
ACATCATCTTCTACCTCTACCCCTTTGTAGATAGAGACATTATTTTGTACTTTGACACCATTTCCAATGGTTACATCTCCACCTACTACACAGTTTTGACCAAACGAGCAGTTTTTACCTATTGTTGTTCCAGATAAGATATGAGAGAAGTGCCAAATTTTTGTCCCCTCTCCAATCGTTACATTATCATCAATTATTGCTGTTTCGTGAGAGAAGTAAGACATTAGCCAATTACTTTTTTACAAAATGGATGGTAATTCCCTTTTAATCCAACAGCATCAAGGTTTCTAATGGTTGAGACGGTTGAGATAGAGCCATAGGCTTCATCTAGTCCAAAACCATTTCCTTTTAAAATCTCTTCATAACTTCTAGTGTGTAAATCGGTAAACCCACCAGAAAACTCTATCTCATCGCCATCAACGGTAATGCTTCGGTAGGTTCTCTGTCCTGCGTCACGAATCTCTTGAGGAATATAGTCATAATTTACCGATAAGAACCAACGGACATTGGCATTTTTAAGTTTGAATGACCCTGCGTTACAATCAGGCGTTTTTACATGGACTACATTCTCTTCAACATCTCCAAATATCCAAGTGAGCATATCATAAAAATGTACTCCAATGTTTGAAGCAATGCCACCACTTTTAGCTTGATCACCTTTCCAAGAGATAAAATACCACTTTCCTCTACTTGTCAAATATGTCAAATCAATATCATAAATTTTATTTGGATTTTCTTCTAGCTCTTTAGCGACTCTCTCTTTTAGGGCAATAATAGAGGGGTGAAGTCTTAGTTGTAAGATATTATAAACTTTTTGTCCTGTCTCTTCTTCTATAATTTTAAGCTGGTCAATATTCCAAGGGTTTAACACCAAAGGTTTTTCACAGATAGCATCTGCACCACTTTTGAGTGCAAATCGGATATGTGAGTCGTGTAGATAGTTTGGAGAACAGATAGAGACATAATCTATCTTTTTACCTGTATCTCTTCGCCACTTATCTACAAATCTATCAAATCGTTCAAACTCTGTAAAAAAATCAGCTTGGGGAAAATTACTGTCCATTATACCAATACCATCATAAGGGTCTAGTGCAGCGACTAGCTCATTACCTGTCTCTTTTATCGCTTTCATATGTCTTGGAGCAATATATCCCGATGCTCCAATTAGTGCAAAATTTTTCTTCATTATAATCTCCAAGTAGGGTTTTTCACAATGCCTTTGACATCAAATAATATGGGTGAACCATTAGATAAGCCCACATACTGTTCTTCTGTAATCTCTTTAAACTTATTGTGACCAACGGCGACAATAATTGTATCATATCTATTTAACGCATAGGGTAATTCATCAATAAAATTGACATCTTTTGCTACTATATCACTCTCATCGACCCAATAATCATCAACCCCATTAGTGACTATTTAAACACCATCAAAACAAAAATCCCAGCCATTGCCAAGAAAGAAAATACTCCTAAAGCAATCCAATAATTCACAAGTTTAAAGTACTCTTGCCCTAATTGTTTCTCTTCTTTGTGTGCTAAAAGAGCCATATTTTTCATGCGTATTTGCAAATAAACAGCCACGAGCCACAAAATCCCTGCAACAACATAAAGTACCATAGAGGCTAAGAGCCAAGGGGTTTTCCAAGAGAGCTTAAGCATATTCATAAGCATCACCCCTGTGAGTGGCTGAAGTATTGCTGAGGGGGTAGTAAAGAGCCAATCGGCTAAGACCACCATTTTGTTAGTGTGAACTATCACTTCTAAATTTTCCGACTTATCGGACATAAATTTGTAAAAGGCAGAACCTCCACCGACCCCTAAGAGTAAGATGAGTGAGGCGATGTGTAGAAAGAGTAGGATTTCATAACTCATCTAAATTTTTCCAAACGGCTTAAGATGTAGATGCTCACCAACAAAGGTAAGTTTTTTAACACAGGTCCAAAAGGGTGTAACCAATGGTAAGGTGCTAAGAGGCTTAACAACAAAGTGTAAACGGCTATGACAAGCATTTGTAAACTTAGCATTGTTTGTAATCGGTAGCCAATAAGTGTTACAATGCCTATGCTAATATCTAAAAATGAAGCCAAATAAAGCAGTGGAACATCTAGCCCCACAGGCACACCCACTTCGTGTAAAAGCTCCAAAGCTAAAGGCTGTGGATAGAGAAAAGCAGAGACCACCCCCGACCAAATCCACACAAAAGCAACTACCAAACGTAAAAGTGGTCGCATAAAGTAAAGTGATGCGTAAAGCTTTTGGGCATTGTGTGATTTAAGGCAAAAGAGTCGCTCCTGCATACTAGCAGGAGTGTAGTTTAAAAACTTTTTTAATGGTTCAACACAAGCCACACTTCCCTCATTTAGCATTTGAATGTTGGCTGAACTCACCGTTGGTTCATCAAGTATTTTACCAAGAAAATCTGTACCAAAAGTGGGTACAGAGACCGACTTAGTAGGCTTTAACCCAAGCCAAGTACGAAAGCCTTGGAGTAGCTCTTCATAGCTCATACTTTTTGCTCCTACTAAGTCAAGTTCTATCTGTTTATCACTACTTTCAATGGCACGTTTAACCGTCACCAATAAATCTTCTAAGGCAATGGGTTGCAACACCTGTTGTCCATCGCCAATAATGGGTAACAGAGGTAACATTGCCAAGGCTTGAAAGAGTGCTGTACTTTTTCCATCATCACCATAGACAATGGAGGGATGTAAAATGGCATAGTCCAAACCACTAGCTCTTAAATACTCATCGGCTCTGTTCTTAGAGGTGTGATAAAGCGTTGTTCCCTTTTGCGTTCCCAACGCAGAGATGTGAATAACTTTTTGTACCCTAGCTTTTCTACACGCATCAAAAAGCACTATGGGGGCAATGGTATGCATCTGTTCAAAAGTTTGTGTTTTTGTCTCTGCAATAATTCCCACGGCATTTACCACCACATCAAAGTCTTGTAGTTTTTTGACAAGCTCTTTGTCATCTTGTAAACAAGAGAAGTCAATGAGTGTTCGTGTTGAGGCTACTACCTCATCATTGTCGCGTTTTAAAAAGTTGTAAATAGACTTTCCAATGAAGCCTGTTGAACCTATGATGAGTATTTTCATCTCTTTCCCCAAATAATTAAAGAGAAGAGTGTCACCCCAACGGTATCTGCCACAAAGTCAAAAAAGTCACAGGTGCGACTGGGTAGCCAATATTGGGTTATCTCTTCCAATCCTGCAAAAGTCAGAACAATCATCGCCCCTATCTGCAAGTTAAAGCCAAAGATTTTTTTACTTTTAAAATTGAGTCCATAGTTTAAGAGCAATGCCATCACCCCATAGAGCAGTCCGTGCAGTAACTTGTCGCCATAAGGTATGTGACCAACAAGCCTAAACGCAAAGTTATGGTCTGCTGTGTCAGCTAGGTAGATGATGAAGCTTATGAAAAGAAAAAAGCTTAGGGGTAGGAGTATGCGTAGTTTATTTGCTTTCATTGTTTTCTCTTCCCATCATTTCTATGTAAAACGCTAAATCTTTAATATCTTTACTACTCAAAGATGAGACTTGTCCTTTCATTAAATTTCCCATGCCATAAAGGTTAAGCTCTCCTTTTTTATAAGCAAAAAGTTTTTGGGCTATCACAAGATTATTCTCCCCTCCAATAAGAGCTGATTTTCCTAACGCAGGTTTTTCTCCTTTGACTCCATGA
>JALSQB010000074.1 GCA_026985655.1 Campylobacteraceae bacterium
TTTGTGGCTTTTCAAAATAGCTTATCTCATTAAATTGTGAATAGGTTTCATTAAAGTGAATTTGGTTAAAGATGTGTTCAGAACTGTTTACCCCTCCAATAAGCGAAGATAAATGGTTCGCCACATTTATTGCACCTCCTCCATTGTATCTGAGGTCTAAGACTAACTCATTGACACTATTTCTTTTAAATCTTTGAAAAACATTGTCAAGCTCTTGGTTGGCATTGTGAATAAAATTTTGAAAAACCAAATAGCCTACTTTTTTACTTTTGTCACGATTGATAAGCATTTTAGAATATAAAACGGTTTGAATGTCGTAACTTTTTTTGGTGATACTTTTTTGAATCACAGTATTATTTTCTTGTAAAAAAGAAAACTTAATAGTCTTTTGTGTCTTTAAAATATTGACAACATCATCAAAAGTCTCTTTGCTAATGGCTTTGTTCTCTACGAACTTAATAATATCGCCTCGTTTTACCCCTTGCTTATGGGCAGGGGAGTTAGGGTAAACAAATTTGACCACTAAAGCAAAGTGGATCTCATCTAGTTTTGCAACGGTTAATCCAAGACCTAAGTCATTGTTTTTTCCCTCTTCAAAAAAGTTTTGGGCAGTTTTGGCATCTATAATAAAACTAAACTTATCTTTACTACTCTTTAACGCATCTAGCATCTTTTGAGAGCCATTGTATTCAGTGCTACTGTAGTCGAGTTCAGGAACTTCACTTGCCCACAGATAGGAGTCATGCATTACTTGGTAGATAAATCTGTTTTTGTTGGTTTGGGTACAACTTTTAGGGGATAGTACCCTAAAATATTGGGTGTCACTAATTTTTATGCTGTTTGCTAGAGGGCTTGGCTCTACATTGTTGGAGGGAGGATTAGCATTCTCATTGGTGTTAGTCGAATCATTATCGCCTCCATTACAGGCATTAAATATAAATAGCAATGATAGTATTGTTATAAGTTTAGACATCCTTCTTCCTAAAAGTAGATTTATCGTTTACTTGCGTTATATAGAGGCATGACTTTAGGTAATAAAGACTTAATTTTAGCAATACGATTGGTGGGAGCTGGGTGGGTTGAAAGATACTCTGGTGGGGTCTTTCCACTTTTTGAAAACTTTTCCCAAAAGGTGAGGGCTGAACGAGGGTTGTAGCCTGCTTTGGCAGCCAAAACTAAACCAATGTGGTCAGCTTCATACTCTTGGGTTCGTGAGTGAGGTAACATCACGCCTAGTTGTGTACCAATACCAAATGCTTGCATGGCTAGAGCTGTATTGGCTTGGTTTCCTCTGCTTTGCATTACTGCTCCTAGAACTTGTCCTCCTATTTGTGCCAGTTGTCCAGAACTCATGCGTTCTGCACCATGACGTGCTAAGGCATGACCAATCTCATGCCCCATAACCATGGCAAGTTCATCATCATTTGCTACATATTTAAACAGACCTGTATAGACAAAAACTTTTCCTCCTGGAAGACAAAAGGCATTGGCTTCTTCATCTTTATCAATAACAAAAAATTCCCATTGAAAGCTTTTAGCAATAGTGTATTGAGCATTAGCTACTTGGGCAATACGTTGTCCAATACGTTTAACCATGGCATTTTTTTGTGGGTCGGTACTGACTTTCTCTTTTTGAAGGACTTGTTTGGCACTTTCAAAACCAAGGGCTAGCTCTTGTTGAGGGGAGACCATAATCATTTGGCTTCGTCCTGTAATCGGTGCTTTAGTACACCCTATGAATAAAAGTGCTAAAATAGCACCAATAATTATCTGTCTATAATAGTTGTTCATGAAAATCCTTTTTTATGATAATGTACGATTATAGCTAAGATAGTTTTAAATATAAGAGGAGAGAATATGTTTAACATTGTGTTAGTAGAGCCACAAATCCCACCCAACACAGGGACAATTGGAAGACTTTGCGTCAATTTAGGAGCAACTTTACATCTCATAAAACCTTTAGGCTTTGACATAGATGATAAAGCAGTAACCAGAGCAGGTTTGGACTATTGGAAAGAACTAGATTTGGTTGTTTGGGAAAATTTCGATGCATTTTTAGAAGCTCACCCCATTGGGGAAAATGCCCATTTAGCAACAACAAAAACAGACAAACTCTATTTTGATGCGACTTTTCAAAAAGGTGATTTTATTTTGTTTGGTTCTGAAACTAAGGGCATTAGAGAAGATGTGTTATTAGCCAATAAAGCACGATGCATTACCGTACCAATGGGTGGTAAAGGTCGTAGTTTAAACCTTGGCATTGCCACAGGCATTGTGACCTATGAAGCCTTGCGTCAAAATTATGAGGGATTTGAAAAAATTACCATAGCGAACAGTTTAGAGGAGCAGTAAGATGAGCATTGGCGATATATTTTATGTGCTAGCCATTGTACTGTTTTCGTTTATGACTTTTGTGATTATAAGAGGAAATTTTCAACGTAAATTTGATGAAGATGGCAATCGATTTGATTTGAAGCAAAAAGATAAAAAAGAGTAACTTTTTTATCTTTATAAATTTTTCATTTATATTATTTGCGATTTTTCCCTGCAATAATAAATCGTAAAGCATTTAATTTAATAAACCCTTCTGCATCACTTTGGTCATAAACATCATCTTCTTCAAAGGTAGAGTGGGCTTCAGAGAAGAGTGATTTTTCAGACTCACGTCCAACGACCATTACATTACCTTTGTAAAGTTTGAGTCTAACCATTCCTTCTACATGCTCTTGTGTTTTGTCAATGGCAGATTGGAGCATTTCACGTTCTGGTGACCACCAATAACCGTTGTAGATGAGTTTTGCGTAACGAGGCATGAGTTCATCTTTTAAGTGAGCTGCTTCTCTGTCTAAAGTAATAGATTCAATGGCTCGGTGAGCTTTAAGCATAATTGTTCCCCCTGGGGTTTCGTAACAACCACGTGCTTTCATGCCTACATAACGGTTCTCTACAATGTCAATGCGTCCAATACCATGTTTATTTCCATACTCATTTAGCTTTGTTAAAATAGTAGCAGGAGTCATCGCTTCCCCATTAATGCCAATTGGGTCACCATTTTTGTACTCAATCGTAATGTATTCAGCCTCATCAGGAGCATTCTCTGGGCTATTTGTCCAAAGCCACATATCTTCCTCTGGCTCTTTGCTTGGATCTTCTAATACTAGACCCTCATAAGAGATGTGTAGCAGGTTTGCGTCCATAGAATAAGGAGAAGATTGTCCTTGTTTTTTCTCTATTTTAATACCATGTTTTTGGGCATAAGCTAAAAGCTTTTCACGGCTGTTTAAATCCCACTCTCTCCAAGGAGCAATAACCGCGATGTCAGAGTTAAGACCTAAATACCCAAGTTCAAAACGCACTTGGTCATTTCCTTTTCCTGTTGCCCCATGACTTACAGCATCAGCACCTGTTTGGGCTGCAATCTCAATCTGTTTTTTAGAGATAAGAGGTCGCGCAATAGAAGTTCCTAAAAGGTACTCACCCTCATAAATGGTATTGGCTCTAAACATAGGAAAGACAAAGTCTTTGACAAACTCTTCACGTAAATCTAAAATGAAAATATTTTCAGGTTTAATCCCCATTGCCAATGCTTTTTCACGTGCAGGTTCAACCTCTTCACCTTGACCTAAGTCGGCTGTAAAGGTTACTACTTCACAGTTGTATTCGTCTTGTAACCATTTTAAAATAATACTTGTATCAAGTCCACCAGAGTAGGCGAGGACTGCTTTTTTAATCTCTTTTTTTGCCATGAGTATAACCTTTAATTAACTTGTAAAAATTTGGTGGAATTTTAGCATATTTATGTGAGGATTTGGCTTTAGAAGTTAAATTTAAGATACCCCATTAAAAAGGGGTATTTATTATTGGGAAGAATAATCTAGTATTGCGTCTAAAAAATTAGAAATTCATCTGAACACCAGCATTAATTTGTGTTAAGTCTGAACCATCAAGTAAGATTAGATCAGAAAAAACACGCATTTTATCATTAAATTTATAACCAGCACCAATACCAGCAGCAACACCTGTTGCTGTGTAGTCATAGTTACTTCCAAAATACTTTGTATTGTAATCCCAACTATAATTACGGTGAACAATACCTACTTTTGCTCTTGTATATAGTTTATCACTATGCTCAAAAGTATAAGTTGCATAAGCACCTAATGTCATGATGCTTAAGTCCCAATCGTTATTATATCTACTGTGATTTAATGGTAAAGCTGTGTAGGTAAATTCTCCTTCAGCTCCAATGGTTCCAGGTCCAATTTTAATAATTGGTTTTCCTCCATTTAGAACCAATGTTAATCCTGGGTCATAAGATGAGTAAGTAGAGAAGTTTTCAATTCCTAAACCAGCACCTCCATAGTAGTTTCCTTTAATAAAATCTGCAGCAACAAGACTACCTGTAAAGATGGTAGAACTTAGGGTTGTAATTAGCATAATTTTTTTCATAATTTTCCTTAGTTTAATTTGAAATATTATATCTTTTTATTAATAAATAATAACTTTAAAAAATTAAATAAAACAATATATTTGGAATAATAACAAGCTCTCTTCTTCTTAAGAATAAATTCTATATAATCATTTTTATGAAAAAACTACTATTATTACTAATCCTTATTTTTATAGGAATACAATTTATTCCTATGAATGTCCCTGCTGATTTACCTGTTAAAGAGGGTGAAGCTTTAGAAGCTCCCGAAAATGTACAGGCAATACTTAAACGTTCTTGTTTTGATTGTCACTCTAGTCATACAACTTACCCTTGGTACAGTAGTATTGCTCCTGCGTCAATTTTTACAAAGATGCATGTAAAAGAGGGAAGAGAACATCTTAACTTCTCGGCATGGAATAACTACTCTGATGAGAAAAAGCTTAAATATCTTCAAAAGATACCTAAAGCAATTAAATCTAAAATGCCATTGCCAAGTTATCTTCTTATTCATAAAGAAGCTAAATTGAGTGATGCTGATAAACAAGTTTTAACTGATTGGGCATCTGAAGTTGCTTTTGATTTAGAATAAAAATTTCAATAGATAATGGCTTAAAGCTGTTATCTATGCACCTCTTATTATAAAAATTCTTTTTTTTATAAAAACAATTCCAAATACCTACATTTTATAAGTACTTTTTAGATAGAATCTCGTTTCAAATTAATGCTCATGTTTATAGCTTGGGTAAAATACTAATAAGGACGGTACTTAAGTTATGAAAAGAACTTTTCAACCCCACAACACACCAAAGAAAAGAACGCACGGATTTAGAACAAGAATGAAAACTAAAAACGGACGTAAAGTAATCTCTGCTCGAAGAGCAAAAGGTAGAGCAAGATTAGCAGTTTAAAGCATTTTGGTAGTGTTAAAACTACCAAAGAGTTTAACAGAATTTATAAAAATTCTAAAACCGTACACACTTCACAGTTTGTACTTTTTTTCCAAACTTCGGAAGATGAGTATAAATTAGGGATAGTTGCCAGCAAAAAAGTTGGTAATGCAGTCCATCGTAATCGAGCCAAACGACTTCTTCGTGCTCATTTTTTAACTAACATTGATAATCTTAAAACAGGTAGATATATATTGGTTGCCAAACCAAATTTACTTACAAGTGAGTACAATAAAACCACGGAAGAGATAAATAAAGCATTAATGCGTTTAAAATGCTTTATAAAATGATATTTTTAAACACTTTTTGATATAATCTATCTATTAATTTTAAATATAATTCTTAAAATATTAACATAATTTAACATTTAAATAAAATTTTAATATATTAATGAATACAAAGGTGATTTCTAGTGGAACAAAACTCTGATCTTCAAAAACGGCTACTTCTTGCATTGACTCTGTCATTTGTGGTATTTATAGCATTTGATTTATTAATGCCAAAAACTTTAAAACCTATTGATACAAATAGCACGTCAATAACCCAAACAACAAATTCTGCTCCTCAAATTGTTTCAAACAGTACAACAGGGATACCAAGCACTACAACTTCTGCTTCAGCATCAACTGCTTTAGCACCTATAAGTAATTTTAAAGCATTAGCAACAGTTAATTCTGATAGATTTATTTATGATATTGATGCGTTAGGACGAATTGCACAGGTAACTTTGTTAGAGAAAAAATATGAATATGAAGGTAAAAAGTTAAAACTTTTAAATCCAGCGTGGATAAAACCTTTAGAAATTCGTTTTTCTGATGTTGCTTTAAATGCTGAAGCATTAAAAACACCTTATACTACATCAAGTTCAAAAATTGATTTAAATACGGGTGTTCAAAAGGTGATGCTAACGCAAAAATTAAGTACAACAACCGTTACTAAAGAGCTAACTTTCTATAAAGATGGTCATTATGACTTAAATATTAAACTCTCCTCTCCTGAAGCATATTTTGTAATGCCAGGACGTAGACCGAATGCTGACCATACCCGTTACATGGTTAATCAAGGTGCATTGCTTAAAAAGACTAATGGTGAAATTCACATTATTGAAGATGGTGATGCTGATAGTGATGATAAACTCAATGGCGTAAATGTTGAGTTCGCTTCATCTTTTGATAGATATTTTGCCTCTATTTTATATAACTTTGAAAAACCTTTAAAAGTTTATACCCAAATAGATAAAGAAGAGAATGCTCTGGTATTTATTGCAGGTGAGCAAAATTTTGCATTACACGGTTATTTAGGTCCAAAAGAATCTAAAGTTTTAAAAAGTTTAAATCCTAAATTAAATGATGCCATTGAGTATGGTATTATGACTTTCTTCTCTAAGCCACTTTTTCACCTTTTGGAATGGTTTCACAATCATATTGGAAACTGGGGTTGGGCAATTGTATTGGTGACTTTACTGATCAAACTTCTATTATTTCCTCTTTCTTATAAGGGTATGATGTCTATGAACAAACTCAAAGACCTTGCACCTAAAATGAAAGAACTTAAAGAGAAGTATGGAAAAGATCCACAAAAGATGAATATGAAGATGATGGAGATGTACAAAAAAGAGGGAGCTAATCCAATGGGGGGATGTCTTCCTATGTTAATACAAATTCCAATTTTCTTTTCACTCTATAGAGTCTTTTTAAATTCAGTAGAGCTTCAAGGGGCAGAGTGGATATTGTGGATACAAGATTTGTCACAAAAAGACCCATTCTTTGTCTTACCAATTTTAATGGGTGCTTCTATGTGGTATCAACAAAAATTGACACCAAATACAATGACTGACCCTATGCAACAGAAAATTTTTCAGTGGTTACCAGTGGTGATGACCCTCTTTTTCTTAACATTCCCTGCTGGGCTTGTACTTTATTGGTTGGTCAATAACCTCTTTACCATTGCACAACAATTTATTATTAACCGTGCATACGCAAATCAAAAAGCTGCTAAAGTAGCATTACAAAAATAAAAAATAAACTTTATATAAATAGGAATTTAAAATGGAAATGAAAAGAATCGAAGCAGAGACACTTGAAGCAGCTTATGGGAAAGCTGCCAAAGCATTAAATTGTTCAGTAACAGAGATAAATTATGAGATAGTACAGCACCCAACGGCTGGTATGATGGGTATGTTTAAAAAGCCAGCAATTATTATTGCTGTTAAAAAAGTATCTGCAGAAGTAAAGAAAGCAGAATTAGAATCTGATGTTAAAGCTGAAATAAAATCTGAAGAAATTGTAATCAATAAGCGAAAAAATGCACAAAATGCTAAGATTTCGAAAACACCTAAAAAGAAAATTATACAAGAAAAAGAGACTCCAAAAGAAAAAACTCAAAAAGAAATTAAAGTTAAAGACGATGGTATTGTAGATGATTTTTTTACTATGGATATTAAAGAAGTAAAAGAAGAGAAGGAAGCAGTAAAAAGTGATGATAAAAGCCAAAGCAGTGAAGAAATAATTTTTGAAGATGATAGAGATACCCCTGAAAACAGAGAACGCTCTATTGAAATTGAGAGAAAACTTCAAAAACTTATGAAAGCAGGATGTTTTGAAATTGATACTGTTGAAGTAGATGTTTTTAATGGTATTGCACATATTTTCTTAGATGGTGATGATGCTGCTTTATTGATTGGGAAAGAGGGCTATCGTTACAATGCACTCTCTTACATGCTATTTAATTGGATAAATGCTCAATATAATCTTTATATCAAATTAGAAATCGCAGAGTTTATTCAAGCACAAGAAGAGATGATTGATAGTTATTTGAAGCCAATATCAGAACATATTAAAGCCAATGGAAGAGGTAAAACAAAACCACTTGATGGTATTTTAGTGCAAATTGCATTGGAAAAATTACGTGTGATGTTCCCCAATAAATATGTTGCGATTAAAACAGGTAAAGATGGTAAAAAGTTTATTATTATCAATGATTTTAATACTCGAAAACCTCAATAGGTTTCAAGATTAATGTTAAGTACGATTGTTGCCATTGCTACAGCATCAGGCATTGCGTCCATCTCCATCATACGGCTTAGTGGAGAGGATTCTCTTCGTTTGGCTAAAATTATTTCTCATAGAGAAGAGATTACTCCTCGACATGCACATTTGACCTCTCTTTACAACAAAGAAGATGCGTTGATTGACCATGCGATTATGATTTACTTTAAAAACCCTCACTCTTTTACAGGCGAAGATATTGTTGAATTTCAGTGTCATGGGGGAATGATTATTGCCCAAGAGATACTCGAAACCCTTGTGGCTCATGGTGCAAGATTAGCACTTCCTGGTGAATTTTCGAAACGGGCTTTTCTCAATGGAAAAATAGACTTAACCAAAGCCGAAGCCATTGCCAAACTTATTGAAGCCAAATCAGTTGATGCTGCCAAGATACTGGCTAAGCAACTTAAAGGTGATTTAAAAGATTTTATAGATGAGAGTCGAGAAGCGATGCTTCGTGCAACAGCTTATTCTGAAGTGATGATTGATTATGCTGAAGAAGATATTCCTACTGATATTTTAGAAAACATCATCAAGCAATTAGATGCCTTAGTACTTAAAATAGAAAAAATAGTAGATGCAAGCCATCGACGCAAAGGTTTAATAGAGGGCTTTAGAGTGGCTATCATCGGTAAACCAAATGTAGGAAAAAGTTCATTGTTAAATGGTTTTTTAGCAAAAGAGAGAGCCATTGTAAGTGAGATTGCAGGAACAACGCGTGATACCATAGAAGAACAAGTACGCATTGGTTCACATATTATTCGGCTCATTGACACAGCAGGAATTCGTGAGGCAGGTGATAGCATTGAAAAGATTGGGGTCAAACGCTCTTTAGAATCCATTAAAGAAGCTGATGTAGTTATTGCTTTGTTTGATTTAAGTAGAGAATTTGATAAAGAAGATGAAAAAATTTTAGAGCTTATTGATGAAATATCGGAAAAAGAACTCATTGTCACCTTAAATAAATCTGATTTAGAAAGAAAATTAAGCGTAGAAAAGCTTAAGAAGTTTAATCCGATTAATGTTTCAGCTAAAAATGACTTTAAACATTTAATACAAAAGTTGGAAATATTTTTTAATAGTATTGGTCAAGATGAAGAGTTGATGCTCATTTCAACACGACAAATAGATGCTGTCCAAAAGACAAAAGAGGCTATTTTAGAGGCAAAAGAGCCACTACTTAGAGGTGAGTTAGAATTTTTTTCTTATCATCTACAAGATGCGATTACTGCATTAAGTTCAATCTCTAAGCCCTATGATTCTGAAGAGATTTTAGATAAAATGTTTGGAGAGTTCTGTTTGGGAAAATAGAATTGGGAAATCACAATATAGAAAAGAGGATAAAATGTTAAAAAAAACAATAAACTACTCACTTGTAGCCATAGGTATGTTGTCACTCTCTGCATGTACTCAAAACCCAAGAGTATTAACTGTTCATCAACAAAATACTCCAAGAACGGTATCGCGACCTGCCATTACTGCACCCATTCAACAGCCTATTGTTGAAGAGGAGATTTTGTTGGGTAGAGGTACAAGAAATGAACATGTGGCTTCACGGGTTACGGTTCCTCAAAACAGACCCACCATAGCACAAACAGATGATAATAAAACTGCCCCCAAAACAGAAGAGAATACTACTCCTGTAGTAAGACATGAAACAATGGAGCGTATGCCTTTTCCTGTTGATGAGTATCGGCATCTTCCAAAACGAGGACGCAGTACTGTTTCAGGTACAGTCTATTTAGAAAATTCGCATACGAGTGAGAAAGTAACAAGAAACAAGATAAAACTTTGGCTCAACCCTGTCACCTCTTATTCACGGCAATGGTATGAACAGAGTTATTTAGGAGGGTATAAACTCTCTAAATCAGATAAACGGCTCTATAACTATCTGAAATTTACCTACTCTAATGGTTCAGGTGAATTTAACTTCTTTGGCGTACCAAGAGGCGATTACTATCTAACGGGTGAGATTACCTGTTCACAGGAGTGTGGATTTAACGAATCTAAAAGCATACGCCTTGTTAAAGAGATTTCAGTAGGTAGTGGGGTTACGACTGTTAATCTAATGAAAAATGTTCCGTAAACTTAAACTAGTTTTTTGGAGTATCTTACTCTGCTTTTCAACACACTCTTTAGCAGATGATGGCTACCTTAGAAGTGGTATGGCATTTGTCAATTTAAAAAGTATGGATGAAAGTACGCTTACTTTCGCTATGGTTAAAGGGGTAAATTTACCAGCCATTCATCCAGATTTTTCGCTTGAGATTGAATTTATACAGAGTGTGGATTTTTCATTTGATGTTATGAACATCGGTATTTATGCCACTTATGAATTTGCTTTAGCTACAACACCTTTTTCTCTCGCACCTCGCTTAGGGGTGACCTATGAAAAGTTGGACATTCAAAATATTACCTTTGATGAGACCACGCAAAATATTCAAGGTAGTGCTTTGGCATATGCTTTGACTCTACGCTATAAGTTTGATGATGAGATGAATATCTTTATGGATGTGACAGAGAAAAAGAGTTCCAGAACGATTAGTTATGGAACTGAGGTTAGGTTTTAAGTAGCTATTTCAATTAAATTTTAAAACCTCCAACAAAAGAAGCAAATATCAAGATTGCTCCAAGTATTAATGTTATGACTCTTAAAAAAATAGATTCTTCTAAATAGGTTGCTAGAGTAAAAATCCCCCAACCTATTAAGTATATGATTGGAACAATAATTAGATCAACTGTTATGCCTTTTGCTACTAAATTAATTATAGCAATAATCATTGCCCACGTGAGAGCAGTTGCTTTTGCATGTTCACTTTTAATATAAAGAGTAAAAATACTTGATGTCAAAATCATTGAGAGTAACATTATTTACTTCTTTTATAAAGTTCAGATTTCAAGCGAAACATATCTGTTTGTGAATGTTTATTTCCTCGTTGAAAGGCTAATTTGTGCCAATAGAAAGCTTTTTCTGCATCTCTCTTAAATCCTTGACCTCTATCATACATATAGCCAATTCTTCTTGCGGCTTTTGCATGACCTTGATTAGATGCTTGTTGATACCAGTAGTATGCTTTCCCATAATCTTCTGAAAATCCAGAATATCCAAAATGGTAATTACTAGCCAGTTTAAATTGAGCAGGGGCATAACCTTCTTGGGCTGCTTGACGATAAAATTGAATAGCCTTATCTCTCGATGCTCCACGCATAGCTTCTTCTGCTTTTTTAAATTGTGCATATTTATTGGGTTGAGCCACAAGCATTTCAGCTGTTGTAAGTTTTTTCATAGGGGTTGAGGCACAGCCTATTAATAATAAACTTCCTATAATCACTGGTAATATTTTATGTTTGAAATTTTTCATCTATTACTCCTTGATGTAGTTTTTGCTTAGGGCATCTAGTTCATCACAATACTTTGAGGGATTTGTTGACATTAGGAGTAGTAACTTGTCATGTTTACTGTGAAACTCTAAAAACTCTTCCATGGATATATCCGCATTTTCACTAAGTGATTGTAGTTTTTTGATAGTTGTCATCATTTTTTTAGAGGCTTCGCTTATGGAACAGCTACCTCCTTTTTTACCACCATCTTTTTTGAGTTCTTCTATGCTTAACATATCTTTTGAAGCTTTTTCTAAATCAATATTGTACTTTTTAAGAATTGTATCGTATTGATTACACGATTCATTGTAATCATTTTTGTTTAAATAATTATCATGAACATTTTGCATATCAACATTTAAGCTATGTAACATTTTAGTTAACTCTTTTTCATTATTGTCGTTTGAACTTTCAAGTACCATGGCTTGTTGTACCCTATTTATTGCCATCATTTTGTTCACTGCCTCGGTTTGCGTACAAGCAAATGTTGTGACTGTGCTTAATGTTGCTAATAAAGCTATTGTGTTTAGGGTTGTTTGTATGTTCTTCATCTCTTTCCTTTAATTTAGTTAATCTTTGAAAAAAGGTACAGCTAAGGGGATAAAATCTTTCACCTTTTCAAGCTTTTTTACTTCTTTCTTTTTACTCGCTTCATAATAAGGCATAACAGAGGGAATGAGTTCTTTTATTTTCTCTATCCTATGTTTAGCTGTTGGGTGGGTAGAAGTATATTCAGGTTGGTTACTTTTTAATGCTGAAAACTTTTCCCAAAAACGAAGGGCAGCGTTAGGGTTATATCCTGCTTTTGCAGAGAGTACCAATCCTATGTGGTCAGCTTCATACTCTTGTGTTCGTGAGTGAGGAAGCATAATCCATCTTTGTGCCATATGCTCAGTTAATTTATTACTTTCATCTTTTTGGGCTCTTGTACTTTTGTCATCTAACTCATTTAAGACTTGTAAAATTCCAACACCAATTTTAGAAAGTGTGGCACTACTTTTTCTCTCTGCACCATGCCTTGCTAGTGCATGACCCACTTCATGACCTATTACAGCGGCTAATTCATCGTCACTGTCCATGTAGCGAAAGATGCCTGTAAAGACAAAAATTCTGCCACCTGGCAGACAAAATGCATTGGCTTCTTTTGGATTGTCAATTAAATTGAATTCCCATTGATAATTAGTAGTGTTATAGTCTCTATTTGTGACTACAGCAATGTTATCTCCTACTCTTTTTAGTACTTCTGTGGCTTCTTTATCTCTACTCAATCTACTGTTTTCTAAGATCTCTTTGGATGTTTCTAAACCCAATTTCATCTCTTCATCAGCACTCATCATAATCAGCTGATTACGTCCTGTAATGGGGGTCTTAGTACAAGCTAAAAATAGTAATGGTAAGAGTAGAAGAAAAATTCTTTTTTTCATTAATATTTGCTCTCCTTTATAAATTTTGTTTTTTATTATATAGTTAAAGTGGATGAAAGTTAGTAAATAATTGGTAAAATTAAAACCATATTTTCATAGAGGTTGTGGCTTTGTTTCTAAAATATCTATTTTTTATAAGCTTATTATTGAGTTTAACTTCCTGTACTAGTGTAGTACTTTTGGGTACGATGGCAATTCATCCAACGATACTAGCACTTAAAAAAGATAGAAATTTTAAATTTAAACACGAGGGCTATGCTTTTGAAGCGATGATAGAGGGTGTACCTATTATTGAGCTAAGCAATAGTGATGAATATATGGCATTAAAAAACTATTATGATAAGCAGAGTACTCATTGGCGTACCATGAAACCCATAAGTGGTAAAATAGTCATTGAGCTAAAAAGAAAGTATATCAAAGAGTATGAAATAGGAGAGATAGATAGAAGTAGTTTAAAACTTAGCTATATTAAACTTCCCTCAGATTTTAAAGAACTACAAAAGATTAAAAAAAATCCTGTTGTTGATTATGGTAGCATTGTGATGATAGGAAATAGGGTGATAAATAATTCTCGTGCATCTAAGGCTTTTCCTCTGCTAATGCTTCAAGAGGGCGATGTTTTAGCATCTGGGAACTATATTATTTTCATGGAAATAAAAGGCTCAAAATCTTGGGATAGAAAAAATATTTACGTGGAGGTTCGAGCCAATGCAAAGCATCAAAAGTTTCTTTAGTCTGTTTTTATTATTACTTTTTTTACAAAGTTGTAGTACGTTATCATACTCTACATCAAATAAAAATAGCGTCAATGGGTCTCATTTAGAAGAGATACGAGAGGGTGAAGCGTTGGCTAAAAAGCTTTTGTACCATGCGAGGTTAAGCCAAGATACCCACGCCAGAGAAACAGTAAAA
>JALSQB010000075.1 GCA_026985655.1 Campylobacteraceae bacterium
TGAGTTTAAATGCCCAAATCAAAAGTGATATTAAAGATGCTATGAGAGCTAAAGATGTTCAAAAACGAGACACCTTAAGAAACATTCAAGTAGCAGTAAAAGATATTGAAGTCAATGAAAGACGTGACGTTACAGATGCTGATGTTGAAGCAATTTTAATGAAATATGCCAAACAACGTGAAGATGCTATGGTACAATTTAAAGAGGCAGGTCGTGATGATTTAGTCGAAAAAGAGATAGCTGAACTTGCGATTGTTAAATCTTACTTGCCAGAGCCTATGAGTGATGAGGAGTTAAGTGCTATTTTAAAAGAGATTATTGCGAGTATAGGAGCTGAGTCCATGAAAGATATGGGAAAAGTAATGGGTGCAGCAAAAAAAACCATTGGTTCAAAAGCAGATGGTGGACGGATTAATGCCTGTGTCAAAAGCCTTTTAGCTTAAATAATAACTTTAAGCATAACGTTTTTTCAAATCAGCTAAGAAGTCTATCACTCTTAGTTGATATATTTTATCATCTTCATTCATCTCACATACTTGAAACTTCATTAAAGCATCAATATCTATTTTTTGAGCAAAACGTTTAACATCACGCGTCTCTTTTTCAACTTGAAATACTAAATGTTCAAAGTCTAAACCATTATTGGTAATAATTTTTCTAAAATACTCTTGAACGGTTTCTACTAAAATTTCGCAACGTTCTTCATCATTTTTATAAATATTACACGCCGCTTGAAGAAGTAATTCTTCTTTACATTCACTCATTTCTCCATTGGCTCCAATAACCAATGTAAGCACCTTAGCACGATATTCTAAAGAGTTATTATGATAAAGTAAAAACTCTCTAAAAATCTTTTTAACCTTTCGCCTTAAGGTTTTAACCATTCAATAAATCCTCTACGCATATCGAGGGTTCTTTTCCCTCTAACATTTTATAAACTTCAGAGGCAATGGGTAAGTAAATGTTTTCTTTTTGGGCAATAAAATGTAATGCTTTGGTGGTAGGAATCCCCTCTGCTACTTCACCCAACTCTTCTACAATATTGTCTAATTTTTTCCCTTGTGCTAAACCAAAACCAACACGATAATTTCGAGACAAAGAAGAAGAGGCTGTTAAAAACAAGTCTCCTGAACCACCCAAAGACAAAAAGGTTCTCCGTCTTGCTCCAAATTTTTTACCAAAACGTGTCATCTCTACCAACCCACGTGAAATAAGGGCTGCACGTGCATTGTTACCAAGTTCTAAACCATCACAAACGCCCCCTGCAATGGCAATTACATTTTTGTATGCCCCTGAAACTTCTGCCCCTACCACATCACTATCAACATACCCTTTAATAAAACTCGGTAAAGCATCAACATATTTTTGAGCCAACTCTTTAGAACTTGAAGAAATTTTCAATGCTGTGGGCAAAGACTTTTGTACTTCACTGGCAAAAGAAGGACCAGAAATAAACGCCAATCTATCTGCTTCTACAAAAGAGCCATAGACCTCATTGAGAAATGCACCTGTGGCTACTTCAATCCCTTTGGCTGCAACTAAAAGATTTTGTCCTCTATCTTCAAAGTTTGCTTCCATCCACTCTCTAACAGCTTGAGCTGGAATGGCCATGACCAAATAGTTACATGACAGAGCTTCATCTAAACTCACAAAATTCTCAATATCTTTAGGTGACCTAGAGTTTATGACCACCTCATTGTTTTGTTTATATGCGTGGTAGAGTGCTTGACCCCACTTTCCTGCTCCAATAATTGCTATTTTCATCTCTTCACCTCATTTATATATGCTTCAAATTTTTCCAAGTCCGTATTATACCCTATACAGACAATGGTATCACCCGAATCAAATCTATTTTCAACGCCAGAGGTGACAAAAATAAACTTTTTACTTAAACGATTGTCTATCATTCCTACCATAATGACATGATGTTGTGTAAAATCAAAAGTATCTACCATTACTTTATCTATAATTGAATTTTGAGGAATCGTCATCTCTTTAAACGAAAAATCTTCACTAGGAGAGAGAAGTCTATCAACAAGTTGTGTGGTCACAGGTTTATGTAAAATATTATGTAACCTATTGGCACTCACTTGATAAAGGTCAATAATACGTTTTGCTCCTGCCATCTTTAACTTTTGGGTCGTATGCATAGAATCTGACAAAGCAATAATCATCGTTTTAGGAAAAAGTGCGTGAAGTGAAAGTGTTAAAAATACATTTAAGTGTTTATCTTCCAAGACACAAATAAGATAATCCTCTTCTCCTACTTCCAATTTTTCTAATTCACTGTCATCAGTCATATCTATTTTTTTTACATCAACATAGCCATCAGCATAGGCTTGGTCATAAGCTTCTTGAGTAGAAAGTATTAAACTAAGGTGCAAAGATTCATAGCTTAACTGCTTGGCAACAAAAGAGGAAGATTTGCCATATCCAAACATAAAAGCTTTAGCTTTACGCTCCATAAGAAACCTTTGCATAAGATGATTTAAAATAACTAATACTCACTTTCCGTCCCATAAGTAACAGCGTATCTCCCTTTTTGATTATATAATCTAAACTCGGATTAAACATAAACTCCCCTTTTTCATTTTGTATGCCAAGCGACAACAACTTAAAAGATTTAAAATTAATATCCAAAATACTTATGCCAATTAATTTTTGATGTTCTCTAACTAAAACTTCATCGAGTTGTGCTAAATGTTGTCCCGTTAAAATAGCATAAATAGCACGATACATCACAGGCTGAGTAATGGCAGTCAGTAACATTTTGTTTGCCACAACATTCGGACGTACCACATGGTCTGCTCCTGCTAATTTACATTTTTTAGCAATATTGTCATTCGATGCACGGGTTATCACTTTAATTTTTGAAGAGAGTGCTTTTGCATTTAAAATAATGTAAATATTCGCCACATCACTCCCTGTTAATGCTAAGAGCGTAATATTGGCATACGACACGTTAAATTTAGCAATCACATCATGCCGACTTGCATCTTCAACAATTGCACGATAGCCCTCTTTTATGGCTTCATCTATTTTCTTTTTATTATTATCAATAATAATATAACGATTTTTATAGGTTTGATGATACTGCCTCAAAAACATACGTGTCATCTGTCCATAACCACAGATAATCATAAAATCTTCATGTTTATTCGTCTCTTCAACCAAACGGTTCTCTTTAAGTTCATCAAGTTTTTCAGAAAAAGAGGAGACAATCACCGAAGTCACAAATGAAATCATTGCAATCCCAGCAATAATTACCAACATCGACACCACACGCCCCTCAACCGTTACAGGAGAAATATCTCCATAACCCACGGTTGAGATGGTAATTAATGCCCAATAAAAAGCATCGAACAATGAATTAATATGAGGATTAAACTTCTCTTCAAAAACATAAATGGCAATTCCTGCTGTGGTCACAATAAAAAGCAACAAAAAAAGAAGCGTAAAGAGTTCAAATTTTTTAGTAGAGAGGACTTCCATAAATTGGTGAATACTTTTGGTATAACGCAGAAGTTTAAAGACGCGAAACAGTACAAAAATACGCAGAACTCGCAATGGTCTATAAGCAGGTAAAATCGCTAACAAATCAATAATTGCTGAAGGCGTTAAAAGATAAAAGAATTTCTCTTTAAAAACTCTTTTTGTGGGTGCAAGTAAAGAGAACTCTTTGCCTAAAAAATTGGCTTCAGCATGTTCTTTAATGACCTCTTTACTCCAAGAGTTATGTACCCAAACACGTGCCACATATTCTAAAGTAAAAATAAGTGTCACCACATATAAATCAAAAAAATCAATCCAATTTGTAACTGAATGCTTTACTTCATAGACTAAAATTGCGATGGAACTCACAATCAATAAAATCATAAAAATGTCAAAATATTTTTTATATTTGTAATCACTATTAAGTAGAAAATTATGGCTAATCTCTTTTATACGATTATAATGTTTAGACTCATGCAAAAAAAATGCAAATTGTATGAGCAGTTTTTTTAGCATTATATGAAATCCTTTGTTTTAACTTTTTGTTTTAACTTATGGATATTATCTTAACATATTATTTTATTTATTTTATTATTAAAGAATAATATCTCTTTGTCCTTTACTGTTTGGAGCAGAAAGTACACCCATCTCTTGTAACTGCTCTATAATATTTGCTGAACGATTGTAACCGATTTGTAATTTACGTTGTAAATAAGAGATAGAGGTTTTTTGATCAGCCAATATAATCTTACGTGCCTCTTCATAGAGTTCATCTAAATCACCTTGTACCCCTAGACCTACTTTAGTATCAGAATCCTCTTTAACCAAATAGCGTTCATCATAATCAGGTGCGCGTTGTGCTTTTAAAAACTCAACTATCTCCTCTACCTCATCTTCAGAGTTCCAAGGTGCATGAATTCTCACCAATCCGTTTGAACCAGGTGGGGTAAAGAGTGCATCTCCTTTCCCCAATAAACTGTCTGCCCCTAAAGCATCTAAAATAACTTTAGAATCAATTCTCTGCCCTACTCGGTACGCAAGTCGTGAAGGTAAATTGGCTTTAATAAGCCCTGTTACAACATCTACCGATGGTCTTTGGGTAGCAACAATAAGGTGAATCCCTGCTGCTCTTGCCATCTGTGCTAAGCGTGCAATGGAAAATTCAACATCTTTTCCCCCATTCATGATTAAATCAGCCAACTCATCAATCACTACCACAATAAAAGGCATGGTGTCTATCCCTTTTTTCTTTGCTTTTTCGTTGTAGTTGTCAATATTTTTAGTACGACTCTCTGCCATCATTTTGTAGCGTCGCTCCATCTCTCCTACCATGTTTGCTAAAGCTGCTATGGCTTTAGCTGCATCAGTAATAACAGGGGTAATGAGGTGAGGAATATCATTATAGATAGAAAACTCTAACATCTTAGGGTCAATGAGCATCAGCTTTAAATTGTCTGGGTCATTTCGGTAGAGTAGTGACAAAATCATCGCATTAATCCCTACTGATTTACCAGAACCCGTTGTTCCTGCTATGAGTAAGTGAGGAAGTTTTTTCAAGTCAGTTACAAATGGATTACCCACAATGTCTTTTCCCATCGCCATAGTAAGAGGTGATTTAGAGGTCATAAAAAGTTCACTCTCTAAAATATCACGTAAGTAAATGGTATCAAAACTCTCATTGGGAATTTCTATTCCTACCACATCACGCCCAGGGATTGGTGCTTGAATTCTTATGGTTTCAGCACGAAGTGCCATCGCAAGGTCATCTTGAAGATTTAAAATTTTGGAGACTTTAACATTCGCAGCTGGTTTAAACTCAAAGGTAGTGACCAAAGGACCTGAATAGATGTCCATCACCTCACCTGTAATTTTGAACTGTCCTAGTTTGTCTAACAGTTCATGTACCTTTCTGTCTATCTCCTCTTCATCTACTTTGGTGCGTGTTTGAGGAGCTTCAGCCAAAAAGTCCAAATATGGTAAAATGAAATCTTCAGGCTCTTCAATCTCCCCTTTTTCTAATTCGTCCATTAAGGCTTTATTCTCTTTTAACTCATCAAGTATTTTAGCTGTTGTTTCTCTCTCCTCAATGATTTTTTCTTCAGTATAAAGTTCTTCAGTAATAGGTACTTCTACGACCTCTTCTTCTATAAACTCCTCCATAATCTTTTCATCTAAATCATTTGTCTTAGCAATTTCTTGAATTTCAATATTACCAATATCATCTAAAGGTCGTTCTTCTAGCATTGTCACAGTTTCAGGATTTTTTTTCAATTTCTTTTTGACTGGTTTTTTCTTATGGGCAAGTTTTTTAGGAACTTTCTGTTTCACAACCGTACTGTTTAAATTTTTTCGTACCTTCTTTTTAGCAACAATGGTTGTCATGCTCTCCGTACTCTCTTTATCAAAAAATGGATTCTTAAAGTGCAATGCCATTTTATCCCATAAAGGAGAGAGTTTATTTATCAGATAAACTTTATATTTATTTAATATTTTTATATAAACATTAAAATCAGGTATTTCGTCCATAATAAGCACAAAAGAGATAGCCGTTAGCAATATCCATAAAAGCCACATTCCTGCTTTTCCAACAAAAGGATTTAAAAAATCATAGAGTGTTATGCCTATGAGTCCTGCATTATAAATATCAACAAGCAACGATTGAAGTAATATCAAAGAGATAAGAAGCAATATCCACCCTGTATGAAACTCCATATCTTTGAGTAATTTTTTATTTTTATACATTTTGTAAAGAGGAATCATTAAAATAAAAAGATTTACATAGGCTAAATATCCAAAAATATTTATGTTCCCCTCTCCATACGCTTTACCTATTTTCCCGACCATCTCTGTTGAGTGAAATGAGGTTGAAAAAGCTCCATATAAGAATATAATAACCATTATAAATATAAAAATATGCACAAATAACTCCTAAAAATTTAAATAATTATAACATTTTTTCAAACAATCTATTCAAAAAGCATAGCTTTTGGGGCTTTTTTCCACTTTTTATGAAAAAGTCTTGTTATTTTAAATAAATAATTGTAGAATTTACGACACACATAATTATTACAAAGGATACTTTTATGAAAAAAGCAGAGTTTATTGATGCAGTAGCAGAGAAATCAGGTTTATCTAAAAAAGATACAAACGAAGCATTAAATGCTATATTAGAAACAATTACAGAAGCGTTAAAAGCTAGAAAAACTGTTAGCTTTATTGGTTTTGGTTCATTTACAACCGTACATAGAGAAGCAAGAGAAGCAAGAGTTCCATTAACAGGTAAAACTGTTCAAATTCCAGCAAGACATGCTGTTAAATTTAAAGTTGGTAAATCTTTAAAAGATACCGTAGCATAATTAACAATTATTTAAGTTACATCGCTGTATAATTGCATTCCAATTTTAAATTGGAATGTGCCACAGTGATGGAACTGGTAGACTTGGTAGACTCAAAATCTTCTGCTTTCGGGCGTGTCGGTTCGAATCCGACCTGTGGTACCACATTTAAACTGTCTTCAGCAGACGGCTCAATTTTTACATTAAATTTTCTCCCCAACTTATTAAAACTTCAATAATTTTTTTAGATATAATCCCCTAATTAATTACCTAGGAAAATAATGAAATTAGTCGTAGCCATTACAGGGGCATCAGGGGTAGAACTTGGCAAAAAATTTGTCCAACACCTTCCAGCAGAGATGGAAGTCCATATTATTACTTCCAAAAATGCACTCACTGTTAATCACTTTGAAAATAAAAACATTACCCTCCACAACAACAGCAACATAGCAGCGTCCATTGCTTCAGGCTCTTTTCAAGTCGATATAACGGTGATTATTCCTTGTAGCATGAATACCCTTGCAAAAATAGCTTGTGGTATTGCAGACAATCTAGTCACCAGAGTCGCTTCTGTGGCACTTAAAGAGCAAAAGAAACTGCTACTCGCTCCTAGAGAGATGCCTTTTTCTGCCATTGCTTTAGAAAATATGGAGAAACTGGCTAAATTAAATGTTATTATTGCCCCTCCTGTTATGGGTTACTATTCAGAATCTTCAAGCATCGAAGAGATGGAACGTTTTCTCATTGGAAAGTGGTATGATGTTCTGGGCATAGAAAATAATTTATATGAAAGATGGAAATAATGAAACGAGCAATTTACCCTGGAACTTTTGACCCTTTAACCCGAGGTCATTTAGACATTATTGAACGTGCGTCTAAAATGTTTGATGAGATTGTGATTGCCATTGGTGATAACCCCGATAAAAATCCTCTTTTTTCTGTGGCTGAACGTGCTACCATGATAAAAAAAGCCACCTCATCTCTTCCAAATATCACGCTTGTAAAATTTAATTCTCTGCTTGTTGATTTAAGTGATGAGTTACATGCTAATATTATTATTAGAGGCATTAGAAGTGCCAGTGACTTCGAATATGAATCGCAACTAAACTATGCAAATATTAGTCTAAAAAAAGATGTAGAAACTATTTACTTGATGCCCAGTTTGGAGTATTCCTTTGTCTCCTCTTCTCTGGTACGAACCTTATTAAAATTTGATGGAGAGATTAAACATTTGGTTCCTGAGACTATTTTAAAAGATATAGAAAAAAAGAGAGGAGATTAACTAATGTATGTATTATTTGAAGGCATTGATACCTGTGGCAAAAGTACACAAATTGAAATGATAGAAGAAGTATTTGAAAATACGCTACTTACTAAAGAACCAGGGGGAACAAACTTTGGCATACAAGCCAGAGAGATTTTACTTCAAGATACGCTTAGTTCTAAACGTGCTGAACTTTTACTCTTTTTAGCCGATAGAGCTGAACACTATGCCCAAGTTATTAAACCAAATCAAGGCAAACTCATCATCTCCGACCGTGGTTTTCTCTCTGGCATTGGCTATGCATTAGCCAATGATGACTTTGAATTTGAGCATTTAGTTGAACTCAATAAATTTGCATTGGAAGATAAATTTCCCGATTTAATTATTTTATTTATAACCAATATGGAAACCCTCACAGAGAGAATGGGAAAAAAGAAACGTGATGGTATTGAGTTACGAGGATTAGAATATCTAATTTCAGTACAGACACAAATGCGTGAAAGTTTACAAAAACTAGATATACCCTATTTACTCATAGATGCCACTCAAAGTATTGAGCTTATTCATCAGAAAATAGTTCAAAGCATTAAACAAATCGTTTAAGCTTCTACGGCAAAGCCTTTTAATGTCTCTAAGTCTATCTCTTCTAAAATAGCAATATGCGTAGATTCTAAAAAAACTTTTGGTGCTTTTCCATGGGCTATGGCACGTAAAAAATTACCTGCGGCCAGACACCATCTGTCTCCTGCTTTTACCCCCTCAAAACCATACTGTGGCATAGGCGTAGAGAGGTCATTCCCCACTTGTTTAGAATACTCTAAAAATTCACTTGTTGCTAAAATGCAAACGGTATGCCGTCCTTGGTTATCTAATCCTGAATTACATGAACCATCACGGTAAAACCCTGTCATTGGCTTTTGAGAACATTCTTGAAGTAGTTCATTAAAAACATTAAGTGGTTTAAACATCTTTTCTCCTTGCTGTGCTGTTGTTATTTTATGTAATCTTACGTAACATATGCTTTGTTTATCTTAAAACAACATCAAGAATATTTATGATTCATCTATATTTTAATTTATTATTCTATAATTAAAGAACAAATAACGATTCTAAAGGAATGAAATGAAACTTATCAAAGGTATATTTATGATTATCGGGGCGCTTGTTGTCCTTGGTATGATACTAATTGGTCTAAACTATGGCTCAAGCTTAACAAAAATGGATGGTAAAGCACTTGGACTTTACATGGACATGGCTGACAAAGTTTTAACAACTGGTGACCCAGCTAAAGGCATGGTTATTAAACGTAAGCTTGTTATTGAAGAGGGTACAAGTAAAGAAGAAGCAATTGAAAATGCCATTGAAATTATGGACGAAATTGCAGATGCACATGGATTGGCAAAAGTTGATGAGAAAACAATGCCAAGAGCTGGAAAATTCATGAAAGATGGTGGGAAATATACTCATATCCGTTCATACTGTTCTCCAAGTATTGCTGATGTATTCTTAAACTTTTCAGGTGAATTTGTTGGATTTATGCCTTGTAGAGTTGGAATTGTAGAAGATAACAATGGTGACATTTGGCTTTACACCATGGGACTTGACCTTATGATTCACGGTGGACATGAACTTCCTCCAAAAATGCTTGAATTGGCTGAAACAGTTAAGGAAGCGATGGAAGAGATGATTACAAAGGGTGCATTAGGAGAAAATGACTAATTTTCCCTACTCATATCTCCCCTCTTTTGAGGGGTAGATAATCTTTTTATCTTCCCCTCATATCTTCTCTTTTAATTTTAAACCATACTATACTAAACTACACTAAACTAAGGAACAACTACGATGAAAAAAATTATTATATCGATTTCGGTACTACTTACAATGATCTTACATGCCCAAGAGATGGAAATGATAGATACCAATGGAACAAGCTATAAAGTCTCTGCTCAAAATGATGAGTTTAAAATAGAACGAATGGAAGGAAAAGTTGTCTTCTTAGAGTTCTTTGGATTAAGCTGTCCTGCTTGTAAAGAGCTAATGCCTACGCTAATCTCATTACAAGAAAAGTATCCTAATAAATTAAACATTATGGCAATAGAAGTACAAAACAATGACGTAAAGCCTATCAATGAATACAAAGAACATTATGGCATAAATTATGATACTTTTTCTAACTATGATGTAGGTTTTGTAGTAAGATACATTGCCAATAAAGCCGAGTGGAAAGGGGCTATTCCTTTTTTAGTGGTCATTGATTCAAAAGGAAAAGTACAAGCTTTAAAAGTGGGGATTACCCCTAAAGAAGAGCTTGAAGCATATGTTGAGAAATACTCCAAATAAGAAGTAGCCTAACTAACTATTTCCCTTTAAGTAAAAAAGCCAATTTTGCTTGAAGGCGTAACCACTTTTTATGCTCTATTGCAGGAAAACCTGCATAAGTTTTAGCACCTTTAAGTGATTTGGTTACCCCACCTTTTCCTGCAATTGTAGTAAACGCTTCTAAATGTAAATGTCCTGCACTCGCACTCTGTCCACCCATTACGATATTTCTTCCTGTAGTGGTTGAACCTGCTAGTCCAACTTGTGCTGCCAAAAGAGAATGCTCACCCAAATCACAATTATGAGCGACTTGAATAAGATTATCAAGTTTTGAACCTTTACGAATATAGGTAGAACCAAATACTGCTCTGTCGATAACACAATTTGCCCCTATCTCTACATCATCTTCTATAATGACATTACCATTTTGATAAATTTTAATATGTTCACCCTGCTTGGTATGTGCAAAACCATAACCATCTGAACCAATAACTGTTCCAGCATGAATAATACAATTTTGACCAATGCTCGACGCATGATAAATTGTAACATTTGGATAGACAATACTATTTGAGCCAATACTAACACCATCACCAATATAAGCACCTGCCATAATCGTAACATTATCACCTAACACTACCCCTTTTCCAAAACTACTTTTAGTGTCCATATGGCAATTAGTTCCTACATTAGGTTCTTCACCTGTGGTTAGCACTTCATAAGCAAACAGTTTTGAGCTTAGTGCAAGTTTTAAGTAAGCTTCATCAGTAATAAGTGCAATGGTTTGCTCAGGGAGTAAAGGAGCATATTTAGACGCGAGTAAAACAGCTCCTGCTTTGGTCGTTGAGAGTTGGTCAATATATTTTTCATCAGTAAAAAAAGAGAGTTGAGATGGAGTGGCTTCATTAAGTGTATGAAGCCCCATAATCTCTCTATCTTGTTCTGAAAAATCAAGATTTATCTCTTGGCATATTTGGCTTAATTTCATAAAATTTCTTTCAAATTATGGCTTCGATAAAATCGAAACCAGTTAATTTTTATCGCTCTATTGCGACGACACCACCACGAACAATTTCAATAGGATTAAAACGTGCAGATGCTTCAATAAAGTGTTTAATACGACACGGTTCATCTGCCACCATACCAATACACATATCTACGCCAACATTGACAATTGTTCCATTATAGGCTTCACAGAGTACTTCAATATCAGCTAAAGGTTCACTAAGAGGGAACTTCACTAAAACCATCTCTTTTTCAACCATTTCATTGTGTTCAACAACTTCATAGACAGGGATTAGTTTATTGAGTTGCTTCGTGATTTGAGCGATGGTACGTTCATCTCCCTTTGTGGCAATGGTAATACGAGAACGCTTTGAGTTTGGGATAGGGGCTACGGTAAGTGTCTCTATGTTATAACCACGACCTGCAAAAAGTCCAGCAACACGTGACAATACTGAACTCTCATTTTCAACAACTATTGATATTACGCGTCTTACTTCATTCATTACTTCTCTCCTTTATCTGGATTGGCAATTTTAGGTAGCATCATATTGTTTAACGCTGCATTGGCAGGAACCATTGGTAAAACATTTTCAAAACGTGCTACTTGGATATTAATAAACGCCACTTTATCTTGCTCAATTGCATCTTTTAGAGCCATATCAAACTCCTCTTTAGTGGTCACATCATAACCAATACCATGACAAGCTTCTGCCAAGGCTTTAAAGTTAGGTTGAAAAGTTAAATCAGTTTCAGAATAACGCTCTTCATAAAAAAATGTTTGCCATTGACGAACCATTCCTAAAAAGTGATTATTTAAGATAACATTGATAACAGGAATTTTATATTCAGATGCAGTTACCAACTCTTGAACATTCATTAAAATAGAACCATCACCTGTTACGTTAATAACGGTTTTATTTGGAAATGCTTTTTTTGCACCAAGTGCAGCAGGCAAACCAAAGCCCATTGTTCCTAAACCACCCGAGTTAATCCACTGTCTAGGTCTATCAAAAGGGTAATGTTGGGCTGCCCACATTTGATGCTGTCCAACATCTGAAGTTACAATTGCCTCTTCACCTAAAGTCTCCCCAAGTCGTTCAATGACCCATTGAGGTTTAATAATCTCATCAGAATCTTCAAAAGATTGAGGATATAAAGCATCATAACGTGCAAGAATTTCTCGCCAATCATCATATTGTTTTGTTTGAACTTTTCCTTTTAATCCACTCACTAGCATCTCAACTGCCTCTTTTACATCTCCTACAATAGGATAATCAACAGCTACCAATTTAGAGATATTTGCAGGGTCAATATCGACATGAATGACTTTAGCATATTGTGCAAATTCAGAGAGTTTACCTGTAACACGGTCATCAAATCTAGCACCCAACGAGATGATTAAATCAGTCTCTGACATTGCCATATTTGACGCATAATTACCATGCATTCCTAGCATTCCTAAACGTAAAGGATTCTCTGCACCCATTACACCTAGTGCCATAAGTGTCTCAACGGCAGGAATTTGACTAAGCTCTGCGAATGCACGAATAGCTTCACTTGCATTAGATAAAACTGCTCCACCACCAATGTAAATTAAAGGTTTTTTTGCTTTTAAAATGGCTTCTACTGCTAATTCTATGGCAGAAGATTCCACTTTAGGAATGGTCATATAGCTTGGTAAATCTACTGACTCAGGATAAACAAATTCACCCATTTCAGCTGTAATGTCTTTTGGAATATCAACAAGAACGGGACCGGGTCGTCCTGTTCTTGCAATGTGAAATGCCTCTTTTAATATTCGAGGTAACTCAGCAATATCTCGTACCAGATAGTTGTGCTTTGTACAAGGTCGTGAGATACCAATGGCATCAATCTCTTGAAATCCATCAGTCCCCAATAATATTTGTGGTACTTGACCTGAAATCACAACCAAAGGAATAGAATCCATATAAGCTGTTGCCAAACCTGTTACAGCATTGGTAAAACCAGGGCCAGAAGTTACCATAGCAACACCCACCTCACCACTAGCACGTGCATAACCATCAGCAGCATGAACCGATGCCTGCTCATGTCTGTTTAAGATATGTTCAAACCCATCTTGTTTATATATCGCGTCATATACGTTCATAATAGCACCACCAGGGTAACCAAATACGGTCTTTACACCTTCAGCTACCAATGCTTCACAAACCATTTGTGCTCCGTTCATCTGCATGAATATTGCTCCAATCGTCTTATAATTTTATGCGCGATTTTAACTAAACATGACTAAAAAGAGGGTGAAATAGCAAGAGATTAGTGGTTTTTATGTAAACCACCCAATTTCTCTTTGCTTAAATCTTTAAGTCTTATTTTACCCTTGAATTTTTTGCCAAAATATCCCTCATTTGCCATCCATTTATAAATTTCAGAGGCAATAGGTCCTGAAGTTGAACCACCATGTCCCCCATGTTCGACCAATACAGTCACCACATATTTAGGATTTTTAAAAGGAGCATA
>JALSQB010000076.1 GCA_026985655.1 Campylobacteraceae bacterium
TGGGTTTTTAGCGATGGGTGGATGCCCATTGGACGGCTTGATTTGGAGTCAAAAGGGCTTCTGCTCTTTACGCAAAATGGTCAAATAGGCAATGCCTTAACCAAACCTGCTAACTGCATTAAAACCTACGAAATTTGGGTAAGAGGGCATGTCACACAAACCCATATTGACCTAGCAAAACAAGGGGTCAAAAACAAAGAAGATATTCTCAAAGCCCTAGAAGTAGAGAAAATCAGCAAAGGTGGAGCAAAAACCAAACTAAGAATCAAGATTGACGAAGGGAAAAATCGACACATCCGTCGGCTTTTTGGAACGCTTAGTGACCCTAAGTTTGGCACACCTTTAAAAGTTTTAGATTTAAAACGTGTAAGCATCGGTACCTTTGAGCTTGACCTTGAACTAGGACAATGGCGTTATCTTACACTTGATGAAGAGAAACGTTTGATGGGGAATTTGAAGAACTAAGCTATGTCAAATTATTTAAGATATTTTATCGTACTTTTATTATTCAGTTCACTTTTTTATAGCTATACACTAGAGATAAAACAATCAACTATCAAAAAATCAATAATAAAATTCCGAATATTAAATATTTATATTTAAAGAAGAAAACTTCAAATTTATTTGTTACTCTCAATGGTCGTTTTCTCTTTTTTTTCATAACAAGAAATCCTCTTTGATTTAGTATGCTTATTATATGCTATAATAAATTAATGAAAAGTTTTATAATTATACAAGTTTCAATTATTATTGTACTCTCTATTATTATAGGGTTTAATGTTGAAGAAGATATTTTAGGCTACTTTTTAATACCATTTAAGATGTTAATTGTCATTCCTTTCTTTGTATTTACTGTTATAATAACCCCAATTATGTTGGTTACCTATAATTGGGGTCTTGAGTTTTACTCTGTGGTATTCATTGTATTTTTGTTTATAGTAAGTTTACTTTTTTATGGTTGGAATAATAAAAATAGACTAAGAGGAAAATTCTCTATTTCCATAGCTATTTGGGGATATACATTCATTTCTGCAATGTTTATGGGTTCACACTTTTAATACCACAACATCAAACTAAAAAACCCTCTCAAACTCCCGAAGCTCTTTAACTAAGGCTTGATAGTTTGGTAAAAATTCCTCAACCAATGCCCAAAAGTTTGTAGAGTGATTTTTCTCTTCTATGTGAGCTAACTCATGTACCACAACATACTCAATAATGTGCAAAGGCAACTTCATAAGATAGTAGCTAAAAGAGAGACTATTTTGAGAACTACAACTTCCCCATTGTCGTGTGGTTTTTCTAAAAGCTATGCCTTTAGGGTAGAGTTTCATCTTCTCTACCCAATCTTCAACCAAAGGAGAAATATGCATTATGGCTTCTTTTTTGTAAAAATCGTTAAAGAGTTCTTGCAAAGTTATTTGGCTGGTGTTATGAGGCATTTGAATTAAAAATTTCTTCTCACAAAGTTCTAACGTCACATCGTGCCTTTGCATTTCCACACACTCCAAAACAAATGCTTTACCTTTAAAATAAACCTCATTACCTGTAACAAAAAGCCGTTTTTTCTCTTGTGCTTCTTGATTTTTAAGATGTTTAATCAACCAATCTGATTTGGACAACACAAAAGCTTCAATGTCAACCAAAGGCATTCGTCTGTTTGCCGAGACCACGACACCCTTTGGCGTGATGCGTAAATAGATGTTTTTTAGTTTTGGTTTTCGTATAATTTCTAGGGAAATCTCTTGGTTATTGTTTAATTTGAATTGCATAAGTGAAGTATAACATTATTTGACAAACTCCAAATAACCCACTACAATACCAACAACAAAAACCAAAAGGAGAGCCAAATGAAAGCATTTTCATACTACAAACAAATCACCCAAAGATTTTCTGCTCTCCTTCTCTCATTTTTCCTGCTTAGCCTCTAAGCGTACCTCATAATTTTTATAGATTCCTTGATTGGATGACCAGCTTAGATGGCTCTGTATGTAGTATATTTCTGCATATCAAATTATTGGTGTGATAGCAATCACCCCCTACAAAATAAAGAAGAAAAAATGAAACATAAAGCTTTAATTATAATAGATATGCAAAACGATTTTGTTTTGCCCAATGCCCCACAATGTGTGGATGGAGCGTTAAATATTATTCCTAATGTAGAAAAAATATTAGCATATTTCAGAGAACACTCTTTTCCTATATTTCATGTTTATAGAGAATATAGAGCAAATGGAAGTGACATCGAAAAGACACGATTAGATGATTTTTTAAATCATCAAAAGTATTGTGTACCAAATACTCATGGCTGTGAGATTATAGATGAACTTACGCCTATGGATGGAGAGTATAGGGTAGTAAAAAATAGATTTAGTGGCTTTATGAATACAGAGTTGGACTTTATCTTAAAACGTCTAAATATTCAGAATATAGTCATTTGTGGTGTTCAATACCCTAACTGTATTCGAGCAACTGTCTTTGATGGGGTAGCACTTGATTATGATGTTACATTAATTACCGATGCAACAGGTGCAAAAACTGAGGAAATTGCTAAAGCTAATATAGTTGATATGAAAAACATAGGTGTTAGTTGTATCAACACCAATGCGTATATAGGAAAGAAAAAATGAAAAACACAAAAGAAACAAACCAATGGAACCCAAAAGAGTACAACAAACACACTGCCTTTGTATCGCAGTTGGCATTGCCTGTGGTAGAGTTATTGAACCCACAAGAGTGTGAACGCATACTTGATGCAGGGTGTGGAGATGGTACTTTAGCCGTAGAGATAGAAAAATATGGTGCAAAAGTAATAGGTGTTGATATGAGTGCTGAGATGATAGAAGCTTGTAAAGCAAAAAAGATAGAAGCCTATGTCGCTTCAGTTACAGACTTACCCTATGAAAATGAATTTGATGCTGTCTTCTCCAATGCAACATTACATTGGGTTAAAGATGCTAAGGGTGCAGTAGAAAACATAGCAAAAGTACTTAAAAATAGTGGGCGATTTGTCGCAGAGTTCGGTGGAATGGGCAATATGCATCACGTGGTAGTGGCAATGAAAAGCGTCTTTAAAAATCATCCAGAGTTTGGGGCATTTAAAAACCCTTGGTATTTTCCTAGCCCTAAAGAGTATCAAACTTTATTAGAATCGGTAGGTTTTGAAGTAGCCTACATAGAGTTAATCCCTCGCCCTACTCCGATGAATGACATTGTTAATTGGTTAGACATCTTTGCCAATGGAATTACTGAACATTTGAGTGAAGAGCAGTTTAAAGTGTTTAAAAATGAGTGTCGTGATATTTTGATAGAGACTAACTACACGCAAGAAAAGGGGTGGGTTTTGGATTATGTTCGGTTGAGGGTTGAGGGTGTGAAAAGATAGATAAAAATGATTTATATTTTAGATATAATTACTCTAACGTAGGGTGGATTTTATTTACCGTTAATGAAGAATTGCATAAGAATAATTTTTTGCCGAAAGGCTTAATTAAATTTGAGAGGGAAATAATGCCTAAAAAGAAAAATACTATTTTGAAAATAAATAATTTATATATAGATAATTTTTTCAGTATTAAAAATATCACATTAACAAATTTAAAA
>JALSQB010000077.1 GCA_026985655.1 Campylobacteraceae bacterium
GTGCTTGTCTTAACATTCAATGTTCCATCAATAAGTTTAACATTAATTCCTGCATCAACATTGACCCAATTGTCGAGTAGTTCATAATAGAGTGCAACATCGTACATTTTTAAATCTAAATTAGTCTTTAGCTTATCCGTTACAGTAAAACCCACTCCACCAAAAGTAAAATCTTTACTCGCTTTACCATCACCTGTGTGCGTAAATGCTGTATAGCCTACTTTAATATTGGGAATAATTGGCAGAGGGTGTTCAAAATATGCTTTTACAAAAACATCATTTTGACTATTCCACTGTAAATCTTTTTCAATATCAATTGTATCTCCATCGTAAGTAACAGTTCCACTGGGTGCGTGATTATAATACCCAATGTTTACCTCACCTCCAAGAAAGTCTGCTTGGGAAAATGTTGTAAGCAGTGTGGCTAATATCAATGTTTTTTTCATTTTAATTCCTTTGTGTGATTTATCAATTTTATTACACTCCAACTTAGCATCTGCTTCTTATCGAAACAGTTCTTGATAAAATATTTTTTATGTGCTTAGTTATGATTACTATTTTAATATAGCATTATAGTATTTTATAAGACCAACTTAAAAAAGGAAAAAAATATGGCAAAAATATGTAGTGGCGAATGGATGAACCAATTAAAAGATGCATGGAATGCAGAACCAGAGGTATCTGATGCCTTAGCAGAGATTAACTTCTCTTCAGTAATCGCTTGTGGCTTTAAAGGTGACGACAAACCAACAGGTGTCTTCGTTGTTGAAAATGGCGTTTGTACCTCAGCAGGTGATTACAATGGTGAAGAGGTAAACTGGGACATGAGAGGAACGCCAGAAAACTGGAAAAAGTGGATTGAAAAACCTTTAACCATGACAACTATGGGTATGGCAGTGACAATGGGTAAACTCAAATTTGAGGTTGGTGATTTTGGGGCAATGATTAAAAACCCAAAAATGGCGGTACCTTTTGTAAAAAGCTTTGGACTTATGTCTCAAATCGGAGGAGAGTAATCTTCTCTAAACTACTGCATTTTCAACTTTGAAAATGCACTTCTTCGCATTTAACAACATTTTTAGGTTATAATCTAAAAAAGGAGTTATCTTAATGCGTTTATTCTCTCTAATTCTATTTACTTTACTAAGCCTTAATGCAGGAGGCATACTTCCTATTGATTGGTCAAAGGTCAATAGCACACAACAACAAAAAGCATCAATCCCCTACCCTAAAAAATTAATTGAGGGTATTAAAGAGGTAAGATTACCTGTTTATCTCTCTTCTTCATATGTTTATGATAAAAGCATAATGATAGTAGCAGATAAAGGTTTTTACTCCATTTCATTTGTTGTAAATGGTGCTACACTACTGTTTGAAGGTGACCGAACTTACCAAGAAGCTGTCTCACCTAAAAATCCAGAGTTTCAAAAAATTGTTCAAAAGACAAGAGCAGTTGAAATCTCACAATCAGAAGGCATTATGATGGCTGAGTTTAACCGACATGGGGCAAACTATGCCATCTCTGTGGAGTGTGAAAAACCTAAAACAGATAAAAGATGTACCAACGAAGAGTTTATTAGAACGCTTTATGCCAAACTTACAATGGTTGGAGGTCACCCATGAGAGTAGTTACTAGCCTCCTCTTTCTCCTCATACTCTTGTTTGCATCTTGCGATAAAAAAACAAAACCTAAAGCACCCATTGACTACAAAGGCTTTACCTATACGCCTGCTGGAGAGCTTTCACCCAAAAAGAGTGGCACAGGTAGAAAAGGAGACAACTATGTCTATGCACCAAACATACGTTTCCCCATTGAATCTGGTAATGCCTATATAAACTCACAAGTGTATGGAGTAGGAGGCTATTTGGGCGAAAAAGGCAGTTTGTGTGACAAAAGAAACTACGCCTACCCTTGGCATGATAACTACTGTGAAAAAAGAGGCTGGAGCATGCCTTTATGTTCAGGGGGAAAAGGACATCAAGGAGTAGATATACGAACAGCAACATGTGAAAAAAAGAGATACTATGCAGTCGCAGTAGAAGATGGAATTATTACCTACATTGGTCAATACACCATTAAACTTCGTGGTCTATCTGGTCGGACTTATCGTTATTTGCATTTAGATTCGCACTCCATTCAAGTAAAACGGGGGCAAAAAATAAAACGAGGAACGCGTATTGGCTTAGTTTCAAACAACATGGGTAAAACAGCCACTTCCATTCATCTACATTTTGATATGAAGCAAACCATTAAAATAGGTAATCGTTCAAAATCTGTTTTTGTACCACCCTACACCTCTTTAGTTGAAGCCTATAAGCGTTTATTGCGTGGAGAACCGTAAGAGTTTTATTTAAAAAAGGAGAACCATGACAATCATAGGCATAGGAAACGTACTACAAAAAGATGATGGCTTAGGGGTTTACTCAGCCTCATACCTTAATGAAAACTATAACTTTTCAGAAAATGTGCAAATCATCAATGGTGGGGTTGAGGGGATTCATCTTTTCAATGTTTTAGAAGAGAGTGACCATGTGGTAGTACTAGACTGCTTACAACTTAACGATGACCCAGCTTCTATTTACGCCATTCCTGCCCAAGAGATTTCGGGTTATGGTCTTAACAATGGAGGAACGCATGAGATAGGTATATACCGTCCCCATTTGTCTAGTGCCAAATGCTCTACCTCTTTGTCCAACATACGAATAGCAATCCCACACTCAATACAGGAGATTAAATGGTAATAAGTTTAGAGTCTTGAAAAACATCAAGCTCTATGCCTATCTGTTTAGCATAAGCTCTGATTAAATCGGCAATATAGGTTTTAGTGGAGTTGAATTCTAGTTGGAAGATGAAGTACATTGTTTCCCTTTGTTCTTTGTGTCATATGGCATTATTTTAGGGAAATAGTGGTTAGAGATTATTGAATAGTTGTTCAGTTTTTGGTGGATAATTCTCATCTACGTTAGAGATTCGCTTTAAAAATATTAAACTTATCCATTTTACCTTCATTTTCAGACCATTTTTCTACTGCTTTCATATCAAATTTATTTGATTGAGCTACCCAAATTGCTTGTTCTAAATTTTGTTCATCATCCCAATGATAATATCCTGCTAGTCTGTCTTTAATACAATCAGTAGGTGTCAAAAGTTTTAAAATACCTGTTTCACTTTTACGTTTTGAAATGCTTTGAATAGGATCATCACCAACCCCAAGAGGTCCTCTAGGAAACTCTATAAATAATGACGTTTCATTATGCACAAAATAACGTTTTAGTTTATGTTCTTTAAAACCTAAACTCTCCATAACAGCTTTTATTTTACGATGACCACCATTAAATCGGTCTATTAAATCAATATCATCAGAGGTATAACGTCCATGACTATAAATCTCAACACAACAACCACCTGAAAGAACAGTCTCTATTCCCTCTTTTTCCAAGGCAGAGCAAACAAAAGCTCCCAATTCTTCCATACTCATCTCTTTAATAGGTTTCATAAAGGTTTCCCACTTCTACGTGGTCGTTTACGCTGTTTGGTTAGTCGTTCTATTTCACTAGGTGCATAAAATTCTCGTGCTTTTAA